>JAXDMN010000275.1:0-15506 GCA_034666045.1 Phycisphaerales bacterium
AGATGTCTATCGATTCAGACTGCATTCCGACCGGAGCATCAAAGCCATTTATCACAAAGCGCAATTCATCATTGATCCAAATGCCCAGTTCATCGCCATCACCCGCCGAAACAAATTCGTAGTCGAACGTAAGATAACTGTCGCCGGTTTGAGTGGTCATCAGAAGATCGACAAAGGCTGGACTGCCAGGCACGCTCGTCGGAGCAAGCGATTCGCCAGACAGCAATGATCCAGCTTCCGTAGCGTTCGTTTGGGGAGCCAATACGTTGCCTTCATCAAGCCGCAACATCGCTTGGGGCGTACTACCGGCTACCGATCCTTCTCGGTTGTAAATAACCATCGCCGGGGTGCGGGTCGTTTCCTGCGTTGCTCCTTCTTGAACATCCATAACCAGATCAAGCTCCCGAGTGTCGTCCTGAACCCATCTCGTATTCGTGGGGGACGTCGGATCGGGAGGCAGTGTGATCGTTCTCAGCCAATCTTGTTTCCAAAATGGAAAAATCGGCGCGCCACCTATATCCCAGCGCAGACCAAACTCGGAATCGGCGCTTGCAGAGCGCGTGAACCATTCGTAAGGATAACCATGGAGTTTTGGATAACCCACCCACGGCGCATCGTTGTTTGCTTCCGCCGTCCCTTGCAAGCGCACATTTACGACGCCATCAGTTACCGATTCTTGGCCGAAAATTGAGTAGTAGTTTTCGACGAATGTTTGGCCCTCTCCGTTGCCGATCCCTTGCCCTGAATTTGTCGCCAGCAATTGCTTTAGGACGTTGCGGTCCAAGTCATTCTTACCCTCCACAAACCAATTCTTGGCGAACCCGTTTTCCGGCGAGTCAAAGAACGTAAGGCGACTGACCTTCTTCCCTGACTCTTTGAGGGAAACGGCGGCCTCTGACGCAACGCGCGCGCCATGTGAGGCACCCATCAACCTCAGGTCATTGGTGCTCCCGGTCGGCAGAACGGTCTTCAACAGGTTGCCAAGACGATAGCCAGCCCACACGCTCTCACGTTGTGAATCGCCTGCGTAGACACCGTCGCCAGTTGCGGAATGATCTAGCCAGCTAAAGGCCAATACCTCCGCATTCGGATCGACCTGCCTGATCGACGCCGCCATATCTTTCATCCACGCTCCCCACGGCTTGGTGTTCGGCTTTGGAACACCGTTGTCGAGATCACTGTCGCTGTACACTTCCCACGCTTTGGCATTCGGATCACGCTGCATCTCATCCTTCATGCCTCTGCCCCACCCGTGAGTGATCACGTAGACGTGCTTGTTCGTCTGGATGTCTCCGGGCGCAACGCTGACGTAGTCATTGCCATTCCATACGCCCATGCGCTTGGAGATCTCTGCCAACATTGGCGGCGGTGGCGACGGCTGACGACTTCTCGGAGCCTGCGAAACGACCGATACGGTCAACTCACCAATAGAATCATGTGCGCCACTGGGAGCGGTGTTCAAGGCCGACACGCGGTCAAGCTGATGAACACTTGGTCCTGACCATCGAAAATCCACTACCTTGACTGTCTGCCCGCCACTATTGAATGAAAGTGAGCCGCTGCCGGGGGTAGGGCTGCCATTAAGCTGTAACGTGTTGCCAGCATTCCCGGAGAACGATGGACGTGGTCCTACAGGCGAAGTATTCCGCGCCGCAATCACAGAGATTCCCGGTGTGGAATTGTTACCGTTGAAGAAGAGATTGACGCCGTAGTGCGAAAGATCGCCTTCGACGGGATAATCACCAAAGACGGTTAAAGTGTGCGTTCCCGGAGACAGTGTCTTGGAAACACTGGCGGCAGCGCCGTTCCCAGAGTTAATGAAAGCACCGCCCCTTCCGCTTTCGGAGACGTATAGATTGAACCAGCTATCGCCGCCCTGCGTGTTCCAGACTTCGCCGCCGTTCGCATTGCCTGATGAACTCGCGGAAAAAGCGACCGCGCCGCTGAGTGTGAGCGGCGGCACGAGTGGAGTGCCCGACGGAGGAACGAATTGCGACGCCGGAGTAACAGCTATCTCGTCGAAGTATGTGTAATGCCCAACATCGACATTGTTGTCGCGTACAAGCCGAACCCAATGCGACTGAGTCGAAGGTGCGGTGAAAGTCGAATACACGAATTGCAGCCGAGGTTCCCCCGACACGGCGACAGCTTGTGACCCCGGAACAAAACTAAAGAATGCATCAACGTAACTGTTATCACTAGGAGCCGCGCGGGACGCATCGATGTATCCTGAAATGACGTACTGCTGCCCGCCTACAAATGGATACAACTGGCCCCTCGTGAACCCATATCCGCTGAATGAAGTGCCGGGCACACTCTTGGCAACCCACGAACCCGCGATGGAGATGTCCTGCGAGGCTACGTAATCGCCGGGGTGGTACTGTGCTTCGATATTCCAATTTGTCAGCCCAGCCTCGAAACCCCCGTTCGGTAGGAGTGCGTAGTTGCCCGTGCCGACAACCGGGTTGACCAGCACATCCGCACGGGCGTTGGTAACGCTCAGCGTCACTAGGCTCGCCACAAATGCGAAACACAGCCTGCCCATATCGCTCCCTTCAGCCCGTCGCCCCCCGCTTCGGAAATGCAGCGCAGCAAGTCTAACAGCAGCGGCACCAGAGGAAAAGAACCACCAAATTGACCCCGGCCACGATTGCTCGTGGCCGGGTGTAGCTACCGCCGAAGCGGAGTTACGGTCGTGGGCGCCAGCCGCCGTCAAATGCTAGGTATACCCTGTAGAGCTATGGACAGCATACCGCCATCCTCCGGGCGTGCAAGGCCGCCAGTCCATTCGCGTTGTCGCCGCCATCGTCCGGCGACTGCGCAAGCAGCGGGGATGGTCGCAAGAGGAATTCGCGGCCAAGTGCGACCTGCACCGTACTTACGTCGGGGCGATAGAACGCGCTGAGGAAAACTTGACCCTCCGCACGCTGGATAAGCTGGCCAAAGCGCTGCGGGTGCATCCGGCGGATTTGTTGCGGGAGCGGTAAGAGTCGCGGGGCGGGGCGGATCATGGGCCGGTCCGGGAGTGGTTTTACGTTTGCAACGTGCGCCGGTTCGCGAGGCTAATACGGTTACGTTCGGTCGTCGGTGACGGAGTGCATCGCTCGCTAAGGAGTCGCCTGTGGTCGCCAAGCTGCTGTCGGTGCTCGCCGTGTTCGTGCTCGTTCCCGCGGCCGGGTGCGCGGTGGAGTCGGCGGGGAAATTCGAAGACCTCGGCGTGCAGATCACGTCGATGACGCTTCAAGGGACCACGTTCGCGCGCGATTCGAAGACTGGCCGCGACCTCGTCTGCACGGTCATCCGCGGCGAACCGGCGAAGCTGCTCGTCTTCGACGTCAAGAGCGGCGATCTGCTGCATCGACTGACGCTGGAAGGCGCGCACGGCGCGTGGAACGCCAACACCGCCAGCGACGGCAGCGTCTACGTCGGCGCCGACGACAACGGACACCTTTATCGATGGATCGTCGGCGAGAAAGAGATCCAAGACCTCGGGCAGGTCGCCAAGGACCAGTCATTCGTCTGGGACGTCGCGCCCGGCGCGAACGGCGAAGTGTTCTGCGGCACGTATCCCGGCTGCGGCGTCGTGCGCTATCACCCGAACGACGGATTCACAGACGTCGGCACGGGCCCGGTCGCGCCGGGCGAGGATTATGTTCGCGCGTTGTCGTACGACCCGGCGAGCAGGCACGTCTTCGCCGGCGTCGGGGCGCATGCGCATCTCATCGAGGTCGATCCGAAGACCGGCGAGAAGAAAAACATCCTTCCGCCGCAGTACAAGGACAAAAAATTCGCCTATGGCGTCGACGTCGTTGCCGGAAAAATTTTCGTGATGATCAGCGACGACGCGAAGTCGATCGTGATCGACCTGAAGACGCGCGAGGAGGAAGCGTCGATCCCCTGCGGCCTGCAAATCATCTCGCCTAAATCGCCGTACGGCGAGCAGGTTTACTTCAACAGCGGGGGCAAGGTTTCCGTCTATGACCTCATGACGAAGAAGCACGAGGAAGTGGAGGCGATGGGAAATCTCCCGGTCATCGCGCTCAACTGGGTGAAATTCGATGAGCCGGATTTCCCGGGCGAAACGCTCGTCGCGATGACCGCGCGCGGAAAGCTCGTGCGCTACCATCCGAAGACCGGCAAGAGCGACGCCAGGCAGCTCGCCGTGCCGCCGGAAAGTGTGCCGATTCAATCCATCGTGACCGGCCCGGACGGAAACATTTATTGCGGCGGCTACCTTGTCGGCGGGTTTACGCGCTTCGATCCGAAGAGCGACAAGCACGAGCAGATCGGCAACGCCGGCCAGCCGGAAGGCATGGGCGTCTACGGCGACAGCAAGATCTACATGGGTATTTACCCGCGCGCGCGGCTCAAGGCCTTCGATGTCACGAAGCCGTACAGCGACACCAACCCGAAACAGTTCGAAGAGCTCGACCGCTTCGACCAGGACCGCCCTTTCGCGGTGCTCGGCGTCGAGTCGCTGAAAAAAGTGTTCTTCGGCAGCGTCTCCGATTACGGCACGCTGGGCGGCGCGCTTTCGGTCCACGATGTCGCCACCGGCAAGACGGAAGTGCACCGCAACGTCGTCAAGGATCAGAGCGTCGTCAGCCTGGCCTACGCGAATGAGATGATCGTCGGCGGCACGACGATCGCGGGCGGACTGGGCATCAAGCCGACCGAGACGGAAGCGAAGCTGTTTGTGTGGGATCCGGCGAAGAATGAAAAAGTCTTCGAAACCGCGCCGGTCCCGGGCGCGAGAATGATCTCCGGCTTGATGGTCGGTCCGGACAAGAACGTGTGGGGCATCGCCAACGGCGAGCTGTTCATCTTCGATGTCGCCGGGCGGAAGGTCGTGACCCGGAAGCGATTGTTTCCCGCGAGCACGAGCACGAGTGCGACCGCGAGCGCGACTACCAGTGCGACCACGAGTGCGCGGGCGGGCTGGCGCGACGCGACGATGGCGATTCATCCGGATGGCAACGTTTACGGCACGGCCGGCGGGCGGCTGTTTCGCGTCGATGCGAAGACGATGGAGATGACGGTGATCCGCCGAAAGAGCGGCTCCGGCCTGCTGGCGATCGACGCGACCGGGCGAATCTACCTCCGCGACCGGACAAACCTGTGGCGATACACGCCGCCTGGGAAGCTCTAGTTGCGTCCTCCCTCTTCCCGGTACGCCGGGGAGAGGGCGGGGGAGAGGGGCAAGCGGCGTTCCACGTCTCGTACCGTTCGATTCGCCGAATTGTGCGATGCAGCGAGTCGAGCGATCTACTTCTCCACGCGCACCTCGCCCCTCTCCCCTGCCCTCTCCCCGGAGTACCGGGAAGAGGGAGGCGGCTTATGTGTTCCAGATCGTTCGAGTACCTGGGGATGACAAGCTTCGTCGCTACCCTACGTCGCAAGAAGCCGCTGCGCATGCAGGCGGACCGATAGCATCCGCACCATCGCGCGGCAGACGTCGCGCCAGGTCTGCCCGCGCGAGCGCAGGCGGAAATCGCCGGCGGCGTCATGCACGTTCGCGTGCATCTCATAGCCGCGCGCGGCGCGACGGATCGTGATCCGCAATAAAAAATCGCCCACCCGCTCGCCGAGCGTCACCGCTCGCTTGAGCCAGGAGAGCAGTTGCCTGCGTTGTGACGGCTTGAGCAGGCAGTTACCGGGTTCGAGCTTAACCATTAGGCATTCCTCCGTGGAACTCTTTGCCCCGATCCGATCAAAGCAATCGATGTGCCCGGGCCACATTTTACCGCGCCATATGGAACGCAAGGGCAATGTAGCCGGCTGGACGCGATTTCCTTACCGCGATAGGCTACGCGCTGCACGGGCTCCACGATCGAAACGGAAAACTCACGGACGACCGATAAACACGAACCTGAAGACGAACCTGAAAGGAGATTTGCATGGGCAAGCCACGGCGCCGCCGCAAGGTCGGCAGCAAAAAGCGCAAGGCGCGTCGCGATCGTCGTAAACGATGAATCGAAGGATGAAATATGAAGGATGAAGGATGAGTCAGACGCAGAAGTCTCTTCTCATCCTTCATCCTTCTGCCTTCAGCCTTCTCCTGCCTCACTTTCCCCCGTACCAGAACGCCCGATTCCAGCGATGCGCGCGCAGTTTTCGCTCGACCTCATCGCTCATTGCCGGCTGATCGCTCACGCCAACGTTCGCCTCCGCCTGCTGGATGTTGCGGATTCCGGGGATGACGGTGGAGACGGCGGCCGGTTTTAGCGCAAATTTTAACGCGGCCGTGGCGAGCGTCGGCTCGGCGCTGCCGACCGCCTGCTTCACCTTCTCCACCCGGCCGATCGTGCGCGTAAGGCGGTCGCCCGCGAAATAGTTGTTTCGGAAGTCGCCCTCGGTCCACTTCGTCTGGGCGGTGAGTTTTCCCGTCAGCGCGCTCTCGTCGAACGCGACGCGCACGATCACCCCGACGTTGTTCTCCTTCGCGGCTGGAAAAAATTCCGCCTGCGGCTCCTGCTCGAAGATGTTGTAGATGACCTGGACGCAGTCGAGCCAGCCGCCGCGCATCAGGTCGATCAGCGCGTTCTGATCGTGTTCGGGCGTCGAGATGCCGATGGCGCGGAGCTTTCCTTCCTTCTGGAATTTTCGCAGCGTCTCTAACGGCTTCGGGTCGCGGTTCCACGCGCGCGTCCACGTGTGGAGCTGCACGATGTCGATCGCGTCGGTCTGCAAATCGCGCAGGCTGCGCTCGAGCCGCTCGCGGAGATATTTTTCCGGATAACGATCCTCCGCGCGATCGTAAGGCGCCGGCGGCCAATCGCCGGGCGAGGAGGGCGGGATCTTCGTCGCGACGTAGACCTTCTCGCCCGGCCGCGACTGCCGCGACTTCAACACCTGTGCAATGACGCGTTCGCTCTTGCCGTCGCCGTAGCCTTGCGCCGTGTCGATGAAGTTCACGCCCAGCTCGAGCGCGCGATTCAACGCGGCGACGCTCTCGTTGTCATCCTGGGGTCCCCAGCTCCCGCCGATCGCCCAGGCGCCGAAGCCGATTTCGGAAACATTCCAACCGGTGCGGCCGAAGGTGCGGTATTTCATTTTTTTTCTCCGTGGCTTGGGCGTCCGCACGAGCATTCGAGCTGAGCGATCCGACACAGCTCGGGCGAGACGCCCAAGCCACGACATGGTACGGATCGCGAGTCGACGGGCTACATCCCCGCCTGTATCATCGCGCTCGCCATGCAGCATGCGACGCAGACGCTCACGAAAATCTTCGCCAACGCGCAGCAGGAAGCGCGGCGGCTAAACCAGGATTTCGTCGGAACCGAGCACCTGGCGATGGCGTTGCTCGATCTCGATGACTCCGAGGCGGTGCGAATCCTTGCGCAGATGAACGTCGAATCCGGCTATGTCCGCAATCAGCTCATGCACGCGCTGCCGAGTGGGAAAGAACCGCCGGTCGTCGACGGGCAACTGCCGATGTCGCCGAAATCGCAGCGGCTGGTGACGAACGCGATCGTGACCGCGCAGGCGGCGGGACAGGCGAAGGTGTCGACAAGGTTTCTGCTCGCCGCGCTATTAGCGGAAGCGAGCGGCGTGGTGTGCGAGACGTTCCGGCGCAGCGGCGCGGATGCGCAGGAACTCGTGAAGGCGCTGCGCGAGCGTGAGGTAACGGTGGAGCCGTAAGAGGGTGGTCTAAGAAGTCGCTTTTCACGTGGCATGGGCGCCTCGCCCATGCACTCGCGGCGGTCAGCCGTTTCTGTGACGCAACGAAGAGCCGCTGGCGCGGCGAGATGCATGGGCGAGGCGCCCATGCCACGACTTTTCAGACGCTCTAAGCGTATTTGCCAGGCTTAAGCCCTGGGCTTGGCCGTGCAGCCGTGAGCGGGTAGCAAAACAACGATGTCCGACCTCTTTTCCGACCGCCTGCTCGACGCCATCGACGCCAAGGGTTCACCCGTTTGCATCGGCATCGATCCCGTCTACGAGATGCTCCCCGACGCCATCGCCGGCCCGGCGAATCGGCGCAACAGCAACGACGCCACCGCCGCCATCGATGCGATCTTCGCGTTCACGATCGACGTGCTGAAGCTCGTCGCGCCGCACGTGCCGATCGTGAAGTTCCAGTCCGCCTACTTCGAGAAATATCTGTGGGAAGGCGTCGAGGCGTACTACAGCCTGATCCAGGAAGCCAAGGAGCTCGGCCTGCTCGTGATCGGCGACGTGAAGCGCGGCGACATCGGCTCGACGAGCGGCGCGTACGCCGCCGCGCATCTTGGCGATCCGCCCTACGACGAGCACGAGGATACGAAGTCGCCCGACGCGATCACGGTCAGCGCGTTCATGGGCATGGACACGATCGAGCCGTTCGTGAAGACCGCGCGCGACGACGGCAAGGGTTTATTCGTGCTCGTGCGCACGAGCAATCCCGGCTCCGCGGATTTGCAGGACGTCAAGACCGAGGATGGCCGCACGTTCAGCGAACTGCTCGCCGACCACCTCCGCCCGATCGCCGCCAAAGACGGCCTCGTCGGGGATCGCGGCTACAGCTCGATCGGCGCCGTCGTCGGCGCGACCCAGACGCACACGATGGCCTCGCTGCGCCAGCGTCTGCCGCAATCGATCTTTCTCCTGCCCGGCTACGGGACGCAGGGCGCGACCGCCGAGATGACGCGGGCCGCGTTCAAGGACGGCAAAGGCGCGATCGTTTCCGCGAGCCGCAGCATTCTCTACGCCCATCGCGATGCGAAGTACGCCGACCGCAAGGACTGGAAACACGCCGTCGAATCCGCCGTCACCGACATGAAGCGCGATCTCAAGTCCATCAGCAGCGGCTGATGATCCCGGCCGCGGTCGCCCGGCATGGCGTCGCCGCTCGCAACCGATAACATGCACCGGTCATGGATGATTTGCGAAACAAGTGCGTCGTCGTCGCCGGGCTGGGGAAATTTGGCGGGCAGATCGCGGCGGCGAAGTGGCTCGTGGGGCGGGGCGCTCGCGTTCTCGTCACGGACAAGTCGCCGGCGGAAAAGCTGGCGCCGTCGGTGAAGGAACTGGAGGGCCTGCCGATCGAATTCCGGCTTGGCGAGCATCGCGCGGAGGATTTCACGTTCGCGGATCTGATCGTCGCTTCCCCGGCGATTCCGCCGCAGAACGAATTTCTCGTCGCGGCGCGGGCGGCGGGCGTGCCGATCACCACGGAGATTCGGCTGTTCATCGAGCGCTGCCCGGCGCGACGCATCGTCGGCGTGACCGGAACGAAGGGAAAATCGACCACCACCGCCCTGCTCGGCCGCATGCTCGCCACGAAATTCACCACGCACGTCGGCGGAAACATCGGGAAGCCGCTGCTGCTCGACCTGGCGAAGATCAAGCCCGACGACGTCGTCGTGCTCGAGCTGTCGAGCTTCATGCTCGAATATCTGCGCGACATGCAATGGTCGCCGAACATCGCGGTCGTCACGATGCTCTCGGCGGATCATCTCGACTGGCACGGGTCCGCGGAGGCGTATCTCGACGCGAAGAAAGTGATCCTCAAACATCAGAAGCCGGGCGATGTCGCGGTGCTGGCGGGGGACGGGGAGCACACGAGTGATTTGGCCGCGTTGACGCGCGGGCGGGTCGTGCTGTTCGGCGTCGATGGCCCACCCTTCAAGCTCAACGTTCCCGGCCGGCATAATCAGTTCAACTGCCAGGCCGCGTGGACGGCGGCGCGCGAGATGGGCGTCACCTTCGCGCAGGCGCAGGATGCGGTGAACGATTTTGTTGGCCTGCCCCACCGATTGCATCTCGTGCATGAATCGAACGGCGTCCGCTGGTTCAACGATTCGATCGCCACGATCCCCGAGGCCGCCATCGCGGCGCTCGTTTCGTTCCCGCGACGAACGGTGCTTCAGATCGTCGGCGGATCAGCGAAAGGATTGGATTTTACCCCGCTCGCCGCCGCCCTGTGCGAGCGCGCGAAGGCCGTGCTGTGCATCGGTGCGACGGGTCCGACGATCGCCGCATTGATCAGGGGATCGAAGAGCGCTGATTGCGCGTCGATTCACGATTGTGGAGATCTCGCGACCGCGGTGCGAACAGCGCGGTCGCTTGCGACGCGCGGGGACGTGGTTCTCCTGAGCACGGGATGCGCGAGCTACGACCAATTCGACAATTTCGAGCAGCGGGGAGACCGCTTCGCAGAATACGCACGCGCAACATGAAGCCCCGGGATCGCAATCCCGGGGCTTTGTTTCGCGCGCGCGCCGCAACGACGTTCCCGCGTCACAAGCTCGCGTTGAACTCCGGAAGGTAGATGAAATATTTCAGGTTGAACAGCCAGCGCAGGACCATCTTGATCGGCATCAGCGCCATCAGCAGCAGCAGCGTCACCATGATCACGTAACGGATCGCGCCCATGTTTTCGTACATGCGGCGAAAGACCGTGAAGCGAAGAATCACGGGCAGGACGAAGAGATAAAACGCCGTGATCACGAACCCGAGCCACTCGCGCACCAGCCAGTGCGGCAGCGGAAGCGGGTTGTTGTCGGCGGTCGGGCGGGCGCGGCCCATGATCCAGTTCCACCAGACGTTGCTGATGTCGACGTTGTTCAGCGCTTCGGATTTGTGCGGGTCCCAGAATTCGTACGGCCCGAAGAAGCTCCAATTCGGCCCGCGTAAAAACGTGCCGAAGAAGATCAGCACCACCCACAGAATTAAAAAGCCGAACAGCCAGGTCGCGATCGCGAACGGGCGCTCCTTCAGCGTGTAGTAGCCGTTGCCTTTCGGGTTGATGTCGATGAACGGCATCGCGATCAGGCCCATGATGATCAGGCCCGGATAGACGACGCCGGCCATCCACGGGTCGAAGTAGACGAGCATTTCCTGAAGGCCCAGGAAGTACCACGGCGCTTTCGCGGGATTCGGCGCATAGCCGGGATTCGCCGGCTGCTCGAGCGGCGCTTTCGAAACGATCGCCCACACCGTCAGCCCGGCGGTCGCGAGGATCAGGCAGATCAATTCCGTGTAAACGAGGTCGGGCCAGACCAGCACCTTGTCGTCGCGGTCCTCTTCCATCAGCGGCAATCCCGCGGCGACGCGCGAATCGTTCAACGCCGCCCGGCGGAACGCCACCCAGATGCACAGCATCACGCTGAGCACCATGATCGTGATCGGCACGTTATCCGGCTTGGCGACGATCGATCTGAAATCCGCATCCGCGACCGAGCCGAAGTAGAAAACGCAGAAGAGAACGAAAATCGTCCAGAAGATCAGCGGCCGGGTCCACCACTTATAGAGGACGAACATCAAGACGAAGATGACCGTCGTCAGCGTCAGAAAGTACGCGGGCTGCGTGAGGAAATTGATGAAATGCTTCACCGGCTCAGGCGGAAACGTGAATCCGCCTTGTGAAGCTGCCAGCAGCGATGTCGCGAACATTGTCATCCTGGTACTCCGAAGGATCTACGTTCCTCGTCGATTGGTGCCAGATCCTTCGGAGTACCTCAGGATGACAGGCACCAGGTTATCCCTCGCCGTTACAACGGCCCGCTAATCCCGCCGTCTTTGCGAATTCGCCAAAAGTGAATCGCGATCAGCACCGTCACGATCACCGGAATGAACACGCAGTGCAGCACGTAAAAGCGCAGCAGCGCATTTTCGCCGACGAACGTGCCGGCCAACAGGAAAAATCTCGCATCGGATCCCGCGTGGATCATCGGCACGTCAGTCCCGGGGAACATCATCACCTTAGCGAACGGTCCGCCGGCGCCGATGAGCGGCGTCGCCTTGGCCATGTTGCTGCCGACTGTGATAGCCCAGATCGCAAGCTGATCCCACGGCAGCAAATATCCGGTGAACGACAGCAGCATCGTCAGCACGAGTAAAATGACGCCGACGCCCCAGTTGAATTCGCGCGGCGGTTTATATGAGCCGGTCAAAAACACGCGCATCATGTGCAGCCAGATCGCGATGATCATCGCGTGCGCGCCCCAGCGGTGAATCTCGCGCAGGATTCCGAGCGTGACGTGCGCGCGAAGGTCCTGGATGTCGACGTACGCGTACTCGATCGTCGGGCGATAATAGAACATCAACAAAACGCCGCTGACGACCTCGGCGAGGAAGAGGAAGAACGTCAGCCCGCCCATGCACCACGTGAAGCTCAAACGGATGCCGCTCTTGCGGACGGCGATAGGATGCAGGTGCAGGAAAACGTTCGACATGATCGCCATGACGCGCGTGCGCCGATCGCGCGGCACGCCGTGGCGGAAAATCGAATTCCAGACTTGAGAGTTGCGGACGTAATCGAGGGTCGCGTCAAACACACCCATTCAGAATCAAGGATGAAGGATGAGGGATGAAGGATGAGTCAGAGGCGCGCGGGCGCGAGATCTTGCTCATCCTTCATCCTTCAGCCTTCATCCTTCCTTTCCTATATCAACGCCACGAAACTATCCGGATTCTCCCACTCGCCCAGTTCCTGGCGGAACACTTTCGTTTGATCGACGACGACGAGTCCGTCTGCGTCCTTGCTGATCGCGAAGCGCTCGAGCGGCCGCGGTGTCGGGCCCTCGAAGTTCACGCCGGTCTTGTAGTAGCCGGAGCCGTGGCACGGGCACTTGAACTTCTGGTCGCCGCTCAGCCAGTTCGGGATGCAGCCGAGGTGCGTGCAGATCGTGCTGATCGCGACGAGCTTGTTCTCGCTCGGCTGAAGGTTGACCATCCAGAACCCTTCGCTGCCGGCCGGGGTTTTCTTGTAGGTCTCATCGACGGTGCCGGGCATGGCGAATTGATCGACCGGCCCGACGCGCCAGACTTTTTTCGGCTCCTTCAGCACTTTCGGCCCGAAGAAATCCTGGAACATCGCGCCGAACGTCGCGGTCGCCGCGGCGATCATGCCCCAGCCGATGATGAGCGCGAAATTGAAATTTCGCCGGCTCGTCTTGGCCGCGCCGGACGCCGCCCCGCGGATGCGATCCGCCAGCGAGGGCTGCGGCGCATACGCCCCGCCGACGGCGAGCATCGCCATCTTCTGATCCGCCGGCGCGTCCTTCGGAAGGTTGACCGCGTGGATCATCTCCTGCGCCTGGATCACTTCGGGCGATTTTCGGATCGTGGTGCCGAGACCGGCCGAGAGCGAGGGGCTGACCTTGCTGGTCGAGAGCAGCGCCTGCCACTTCGGATCGGGCGGCGCCGGCGGCGCGACAATTTTGGCCGCGGGCGCGCGGGCGGAAACTTCCGCCCCCACCGGCGCAGCCTCCCCTTCCTTCGGCCACGGCGCCGGGCCGGGCACTTCCTTCATTTCGTACTTAATCACTTCGACCGGGCATCCCTCCGCCGCGATGATGATCGACGGCGTCAGCGGGCGCAGAAAGTCCGGCGTCTGGGCCGGCGGCCGAATCAAACAGGTGTCTTCGGTGACGTCAAACACCTCTGGACAGTCGTTCTCGCATGCATCGCAAACAATGCACCCGGGGGCGATCCAGACCTTCGTGATGATCTGATGTGTTTCGGCCATAAACCTCGCCGGCGAAGACCGATGCAACGAACTGTCAAATATTAGACGGCGGGGCAAGGGGCTGCAAGCGAGAGGGGAAATCCGAGGGAAAATCCGAATGACGAAACCAGAAATCCGAATCAAATCCGAATGACGAATGACGAAGCGCATCTCGTTTCGTCATTCGGGCTTCGTCATTGATTCGGATTGTCCGGCTACGCCGGCTCAACAGAACTGGTTTCGGATTTCGTCATTTCCCCTGCAGCACTTCCTGCGCCGCCGCGCGAACCCGCGTGCTCGGGTCATTGTCCTTCAGCCACCTCAACTTCTCCTGCACCGCCGGCACGTCGAGCTTCGCGGCGCCGATCATCGTATTGATCAGGATCCGCTCCTGCTCCTTGTCGCTCAGCGGATGAAACGTCGGATTCTTCGGGTCGGTTTCGCGGTCGAGCACCTTCGCCTTCGCGAGCTCGTTGCGATCGAGCAGCATCAGGATCGTGTCGGCGACGTCCTTCTGGTTGAGCTGCGCCAGGGACAACGCCGAGCCCCACACCAGCTCGATGTTCTCCGGCCTGCTGTCGCGCATGGCGAACTTCAGCGCTTCGATCACGTCGCTGTCCGTCGGCTTGGCGATCGGCCCGAGCACGGTAGCCGCGGCGAGGCGGACGTCGAGGTCCTGCGACTCGTCGCGCAGCTTCGAGATCAGCATCGGCAGCGCATCGCGCACGTCGGGACGCCCCGCCCAGTACGCCAGCGCGAGGATCGCCGCTTTCTGGTTCGAGACGTTGTTCGAGTTGGCATACTTGAGCAATGTCGCCATCGCCCGCTGCCGCGCGGCGATTTCCTCGGCGGTGTCGGCGGGCCCATCTTTCGGCGGCACCTGCCACGCGCGGCCGAGCGCCAGCAACAGGAAATGCCGCACATCCCCTTCGGCATCGTTCGTGTGCTTGTCGACGATCTCGATCAGCTCGTCGCTGATCTTCACCCGCTCGGCCGGGTCGGTGCCGACCTTCATGATCTTGTCGGCGACGGTCTTGGCGTCCATGTAGCGCTGCTTCGAGCAGGGGCCGATCAGCATGTCGACGGTGCGCTCGCCGCCGGGGTTCCGCAGGCGTTGCAGCGCGTCTTCGAACGACGGATTCGCCCCGGCCATCCGCCCGATGATGAACATGATCCCGACCGCGGCGGCGACGATCAGCAGCGGGATGATGAAGAGTCGGGCGATGAGCTTCGCGGAGGGCGGCTCGGGGAGGGGATCTGCGGCGGGCGCGGTGGTGCCGCTCGTCGTCTGCGCAGCCTCGCCCGGCGCGGGGGAACGCTTCACATCGGACGGCATCGGCAACTCATCCATCAACGGTATCGCCGCGATTCTTCAGCCCGGGGAGCGGCTTGTCAATTTTTTACACGCCGCCCTAAACCGCCCCTCCCGCCGACGCACTTACTGCGGACGAATCCACTCAAACCCACCCGGAGGATCGGCACATGCTCGAGACACTTGAAACCCGCCGGCTGTTTGCCTTCGCCGTCGCCAATGGCGTGCTCACCGTCACCGGCACCCCGAACCCCGACCACATCGCCGTCGGCAAGAACGGGAGCAACCTGGTGATCCACCAGAACGGCAGCACGGCGACCACCCCCGCCGCCGGCGTGACGAAAATCGTCATCAACGGACTCGCCGGCAACGATGAGCTGCGCGTGCTGATCGGCCTCAATGGCGTCAACCTGCCCGCGACGCTCAACGGCGGCGACGGATACGATCGCCTCTTCGGCGGCGTCGCCAACGATGTCCTCAACGGAAATCTCGGCAACGACATCCTCAACGGCGGGCCGGGCAACGATGTCCTGAATGGCAACGAGGGCAACGACGTCCTCATCGGCGGGCCGGGCGCGGACGTCTTCAACGGCGGCTCGGGCAACGACACCGCCGACTATCGCGAAGCCCGCTCCAACCTCGTCATCACGCTCGACAACGTCGCCAACGACGGCGCACCCGCGCTGGCGGCCACCGCAACCGCACCCGCGCGGCCGGCGGAGAACGACAACGTCAAGGGCGACGTCGAAAACGTCATCGGTG
>JAXDMN010000276.1:0-6668 GCA_034666045.1 Phycisphaerales bacterium
GCTCCCACAGCCCGCCTGGGCCTTCTTTGTGGGTGCCGATGTGGTTGTAGCGGCTGCGAAAGCCGGCTTTTAATAATTCGGAGCCGAAGCGGCTGCCGACGCCAGTGGCGACATTAAAACACTCCGCGACGAGGACGAACGCAGCGTCCTTGAGCATTTTCATCGTCGCGGGATCGGTGACGTTCAGCGTTGCCTTATTGATCAGGCCAACCTTGACGCCCTGCTCCTGCAAACGGATGACGGCGTCGAGCGCGCGGTAGAGCGTGTCGCCGAACGCGATCACATATCCGCCGCCGGGGGGCGCTTTGCGGATGATGTCGTCCTTGCCCGGGTCAAACTTGTAGCCTTCGCCGTAGAACGGCTTGCCGTCTTCGGTGAGGATGTCAGGCACCGCGCTGCGCGTGGAGAAAATGAAGCGCAAGCCGCCGTCGTTAAAAATCCGGTTCACCACCGCGCGGAATTGGTGCTGGTCGGCCGGGAAGTAGAGCCGCGTGTTCTCGTGCTCATCGTCCGGCAGCCCGTTGGCGGCGAACATGTTGTTGACGCCGAAGTGGCAGGTGTTGTCCGCCATGTCGTCCACGCCCGCGTGACTGAAATGCGCGAGGACGTTGCACTTGTTCAGCCGGGCCATGGTGATTTCGGAGACGACCATTTCTAAAAACGCGCTGAACGTCGCGTAGATCCCCTGCTTCCCTTTCTCGAACCCAAACCCCGCGGCGGCGGAAAAATTGCCGCGCTCCATGATGCCGCCCTCGACGTAAATATCCGCGTGCGCCTTGCGGATGTGATGCAGGCCCTGCGAGCCTTCGAGATCGTTGTCGAAGACGCGCACTTTCGCGAGGCGATCTTCCGGGCTCATCTTGTCGAGGATCGAATTGACGATCTTGCCGAAATCGTCGCGGTTCTTGCCGGCGCCGGACGAGCCCTTGTAGGTCAGCGGGCTCTTTTCGCCCTTCACGTTCTTGAGAAACTCGACCGCCTTCGTGTGCCCGCGTTTTTCCAGATACGGGATCGCGAGATTCGCCTTGATCGAATCATGGCCCGCGTGTTGGCCTTCCAGACCTTCGATGCCCGCGGCCATTTTGCGCTTCACGACGACGCCGTACGGACCCTTCGCGACGAAAGCGGTCGCCAGCGCGGCGTAGAGCTTGTCGAGATCTTCGCCTTCGACTTCTTCGACGCTCAGCCCATGCCCGGCGAGCGTTTTCGCGACGTCGAATCCCGGCATGTACTGCCGCGGGTGACCCGAGATAGTCACGTTGTTGTCATCGACAATCACCTTGACGTTGAGTTGTCGCCCGACGCACAGCCGCGCGGCTTCCGCGTCGTCGCCTTCCATCTGCGCGCCGTCCGAGCCGAGCATGAACACTGCCTGCTCCGGGTGCGCCATGGCGATGCCGTTGCACATCGACCAGATGTGCCCGAGCCGGCCGGACGAAAATTTCACGCCCGGCGTCAGCCCGAGCTCGGGATGGCCGGGGAGCTTCTGGTTGAACTCGCGATAATGCAAAAGTTTTTCCGCCGGCATCGCCCCTTCCAGCACGGACAAAAGATACTGCGTCGCCACGCGGTGCCCGGCCTCGTCGAAGAAGATCGGAAGGATCGGCGCTTTCCCGTCGATGAACGCGCGAATGATGTTCACCTCCGGCATGTGGTCATACGCGCCGCCGGTATGCCCGGTGAGGCCCTTCGCGTCAGAGACCGCCGTGAAGAAGACGATCACATCGCGGCAGAGCTGAATGTTCTGCCGCAGCGTGTCGCGCTGCTCCGGCGTGAGCGTCTGGCGGCTCGGGTCGAGCTTGAGCGGTTTCAATGCACTGAGATCGATGGGAAACGTGTCGGTTGCCATGAGGCGTGGCAATATCCCCGCCCACGCCTGTGCTCGCAAGCGGAGGGGTGGTGATTGATGAGTGCTGATTGAAAGGCGCTGCGTTTGGCGCGTTTTTTCAATCACCACTCATCAATCAACAGCTTTTGGCTTCCACCTCTTTCCCTACGGACTGCATTCTGTTCGCCGCCTTACAATGTTCCCATGAGCTTCGCCGCCGCCGTTCATCGCAAAGCCATCGACCTCGGCCGACTGTCATTGGAGATGACCACGCACGCCGGCAGCGGGCATCCGTCCAGCGCGTTGTCGCTGGCGCATCTCGTGGCGGTGCTGCTTTATCACCAGATGCGCTGGGACGCGAAAGACCCGTGGAATCCGACCAACGACCGCCTGGTGCTCAGCGAGGGGCACGCGGTGCCGATCCTCTACGCCGCGCTCGCGGACCTCGGCGTGCCGTTCACGCCGATCGGCCGCGCGCGCGACAAATCCGCCGCCCGACCGATGACGCGCGCCGATCTGCTCACCCTGCGCAACATCGATTCGCCCATCGACGGCCACCCGAATCCGGAGGCGGGCGTGCCTTTCTTCGACGCCGCGACCGGCTCGCTCGGCCAGGGCCTCTCCGTCGCCGCCGGTTTGGGCGCGGCCGCGAAGATGGACAAGTCCGATCGCAACATCTACTGCCTCATCGGCGACGGCGAATCGCGCGAGGGGCAGATCTGGGAGGCGATGGACTTTCTCGCCGACCACGCGCTCACCAACGTCGTCGCCATCTTCAACTGCAACGAGCTGGCGCAAAGCGACTGGGTCTCGCCGCAGCAAAGCGCCGAGACGCTCGCGAAAAAAGCGGAGGCGTTCGGGTTCATCGCGCGCGTCATCGACGGCCACGACCCCGAGCAGATTTCCAAAGCCTTCAACGAGTTGAACGTCATCAAGAACGGCAATCGTCCCTTCGCGATCATGGCGCGGACGGTGAAGGGCTGGGGCGCCGCCGCCGAGCAAGGCATGGGCAAGCACGGCACGCCGGTGAAGAAAGACAAGCTCCCCGAAGTCTTCGCCCAGCTCGACAAGACCGCCAAAGAGCTCGGCGTCGCGGAATACAAATCCGACGGCGAACTGAAAATCTCCACGCCCGCCGCACCGCAATCCAAAATCGAGAATCCCAAATCCAAAATCGATCTCCCCGACTTCAAAGACGCCCTCGCGATGGTCGGTCTCGACAAGGACCTCGCCGCCAACAAAGGCATCGCCCCCCGAAAAGCCTACGGCGCCGCTCTCGTCGCACTCGGCGCCGCGGATTCCCGCATCGTCGCCCTCGACGCCGACGTGAAGAATTCCACCTACGCCGAGTGGTTCTACAAAAAATTCCCCGAGCGTTTCATCGAGTGCAAGATCGCCGAACAGAACATGGTTTCCGCCGCCGTCGGCCTCAGCGCCGCCGGAAAAATCCCGTTTCTCTCCACGTTCGCCAAGTTTTTCGAGCGCGCCTACGACCAGATCGAGATGGGGATCATCAGCGGCGCGAACCTGAAAATGACCGGCTCGCACGCCGGCGTC
This sequence comes from Phycisphaerales bacterium, assembly GCA_034666045.1. Taxonomy (GTDB): domain Bacteria; phylum Planctomycetota; class Phycisphaerae; order Tepidisphaerales; family Tepidisphaeraceae; genus JAICTV01. Next base: position 3,386 of record JAXDMN010000276.1, read on the forward strand.
ACGCTTGCCGCGGACGGGCCGAGCCAGATGTCGCTGCCGGATTTTGCCTTCTTCCGCAGCTTCGCGCACGTGAAGCACTACGACGGCCGCCGCGCCGTCACCGTCTTCTTCCCGAGCGACGCGGTCAGTTGCTATCGCTGCACCGCGCTGATGGCCAACCTCGACGGCGCGTGCTACCAGCGCACGCTGCGCGCGGAAACAAAAATGCTCTACAAGCCGGACGACACCGACTTTACCGTCGGCGGATTTCGCGTGCTGCGCGAGGGGACCGATCTCTGCTTCGTCACCGCCGGCTACATGGTTCACGAGTGTCTCAAGGCCGCCGACGAGCTGGCGAAATCCGGCCGCCGCGCGACCGTCATCGACGCCTACTCGCTGCCGCTGAACACCCAGGGCGTCCTCGACGTCGCCGCGCGCAGCGGCGGACGCATCATCACGGTCGAGGACAACTACACCGGCGGCCTCGACGCCGAGATCGCCATCGCCATCACCAACAGCGGCGACGAGTTTTCGTTGAAAAATCTTTATGTGAGGCAGATCCCCAAGAGCGGCAAAGAGCCGGAGGATCTGCTCGAATTCTTGGATTTGGATTACAAAGCGATTCTCAAAGCGGTGTGACTCACGCCGCCGGCGTGACGTCTTCCGTATCCTCGGAATCCTTCGCCGGCTCGGGCGGCGGCGTCAGCGGCGCATCCACGTGCACGACCGCGAACTCGCGATCCGCGATTTGCGTGATCTCCAGGAATTTTCGCGACGTAATACCCGTCTCCAGCCAGCGGTCGTTCACCAACATCAGCAGGTGGTACACCCCGTCGCGCTTGACGATGTTGGCCGTGTGGGCGACGGGAATGTGCGCGCGTTCAGACATCGCTATATTCTGCATCGGCCAATCGCAACCGCCTGCAAAGCCGTAATTGCTGGAACGGCGTTATGGGACCGCGGCGATTGTCGTGGCCTCCGGCGGGACAACGAGTTACAATCGCCCAGTGCCGGGGGGCAGCAGTTTCTCGTTTCGCACCACTGAATTCGCACCGCCGGAGGGCGTGTCATGCAGTCTGTTCGATCACCGCGCAGCCGCGCTGCCATTTTGATCGCGGCCGCCGCCGCCCTGCCCGTCGCGCTGCATGCAACGCACGCTCTTGCGGCTTCCGCGCCTGCGCCCGCGCGATCGCCGGCTGCACCGTCGCTCTTGTCGCTCCACAACGTCCGCGTCAGCAGCATCGTTCGCCCGCAGCCGCTCCTCACCGCCTTCCCGCTCCAGTCCCCGCCAATCAACGGGTTCGTCCCCACCGTGATCGTGGGCCTGACCGATGAACAGGATCCGGATGACATCAGCTTCTCGTCACAGCCGAGCAGCGGAGACGGCGCCACCACGCCCGGCGGCAATCCGCTCCCCGTCGGCAGCCCGCAGCGCTACTTCACCGCCACCTTCGACAGCGGCGCCAGCACGCATCTGCTGAGCTGGCAAATGTGGGATGCTCTCGACCTCGAAGGCGCCAATCGCGCCGGCGGATACACCGCCGAGTTGCAAGGCGCCAACGGCAGCGAAGAAGTCGAGATCTCCGACGCGCTCGGCGTCTACATGACCGGCCTCGGAAACGCATCCGCCAGCGGCAGCACGATCAGCGTCAAGCCGGGCACGATGCGCGGACAGTGGAACACTTCGCTCGTCTCCACTTACGAGCCGTCCATTCTGCCCAACATCATCGGCTCGCCGATGCTCGCGCGCAACCAGGTCGTCATCCGCAACACGCAACCGAAGCACCTGACCGTCGGCGCCGAGACGATCGACAGCCCGCAGGTCAGCCTGAAAAACCTCAACGCAACGTTGCCGAACAGTCATTGGGTCCGCCTGACGCTCTCGCCCGAATCGCCCAACGGCGTCGCGGCGAACTCGACCTACTTCCCGAGCCTCGACAACTTCAACAACTGGGCCGACAACCCGGTGGCGCCGACCTTCTGGGCCGCGCTGATGTGCAACGCCGGCGGCGGACACACCGCCGGAACCTTTAGCAACCAGAAGTTCCTCTTCGACACCGGCGCGCAAGTCACGGTGCTCAGCCAGGACACCGCCGCCAGCGTCGGCTTCTACAGCGCGGGACCGAACCCGACGACACCTGACTTCTTCGTCGAAGTCGCAGGCGTCGGCGGACAGGTCGAGAACATCCCCGGCTTCTACATGCAGTCGCTCACCCTTCCGACCAATGGCGGGCCGATCACCTGGAACAACGTCCCGGTCATCGTCTACGACCTGATCGACCCGAGCGACGGCGTCGGCTATGTCCCCGGCATCATCGGGATGAACCTCTTCACCGACCGCGACATCATCGTCAACGGCGGCTTGAGTAACCCGTCGGTCGGCATCGGCCCGATCTTCCACGAGTGGAACAGCAACACCGGCGGCAACTGGAGCACCGCCGCCAAGTGGAGCAGCGGCGCCGGCATGCCCAACGGCTTGAATCAGCCGGCGACGTTCTATTCCGCCGCCACCGCACCGCAGACGATCAACGTCGACGGCAACTACACCGTCGGCAGCATCAGCTTCGACAATGCCAACACGTACACGCTGTCCGGCACCGGTCGAATCACCGTCAACGCAACCGGCGGCGAAGGCGTCATCTACGTGGGCAAGGGCAATCACACGATCGCCGCGCCGATGACCTTCGCACAGGACACCACCGTCGACGTCACCCCGCCCGCGTCCACGCTGACGATTTCCAGCGACGTCATCGCAACGAGCCGCGCCATCACCAAGGCCGGCGACGGCACGCTTGCGATGAAGAACATCCGCGCCGCCACGCTCGCCGTGCAGACCGGCAAGGTGCAGGTCATCGCCGGCCCGGGCGGCGGCGCAGCCGGGACAAGCAATCTCACCACCCTCACGATCGCCGCCGCCGCGCAGCTCGACCTGACGAACAACAACCTCGTCGTCAAAAACAGCCCCGCCGGCACGTGGAACGGCACGACCTACACCGGCGTGCAGGGCCTGGTCCGCGCGGGATACAATGAAGGCGCCTGGGACGGCGCGGGCGGGATCATCACGAGCAGCGCCGACGCCGCCACCGGCCTCACCACCCTCGCCGTCGCCTCCGCCGCCGATGTGCTCGGCCTCGGCGCCGGCCAGACCGCCCTCTGGTCCGGCCAAACCGTCTCCCCCGGCGACGCGCTCGTCATGTACACCTACGGCGGCGACGCCAACCTCGACGGCTTCATCTCCGGCGATGATTACAGCGCCATCGACTTCAACATCCTCGTCCCGAATAGTTCCGGTTGGACCAACGGC
>JAXDMN010000277.1:0-18143 GCA_034666045.1 Phycisphaerales bacterium
GACGGTGGCGACGCCGGCGCGGGCGGCGGTGGCGCCGACCGTTTCGTCCGCCGTCGCCTTGCTCTGCTGGATGGCGACCGGAAAAATCCCCGCGATCATGATGAAACCGATGCCGAGCACGACGACCGCGAAGAGCACCTCGGGGAACGAATATCCGCCGGTGCGCCGGTGCGGGGGTTGGGCTGTTCGTTGCGTTTGCGTCATTGTGAACCTCGCACGAGCGACCCGTTGTATCGGTTGACCAGCAGTGGGACGCCGTTGTCGTCGATCCAGGTTTCTTCACCAGCCGGGTCGGCCTGAGAGACTTGGGCGTCGGTGTCGTTTCCGTGGGTTAGGAACTGCGAGCGGTCGAACAGCACCAGTCCGAACGCGCTGGAGGGGGGCGTCACGTCTGTCCCCGGATTCACGAACAGGGATGGGCTCGTGAACATCAGCACGAGGTCGTTCATGCGTGGCGACGTGGGCGTCGCTGGTCCGCTGCGGAAGCCATAGGTGCGATTAATGACCTGACCGCGGCCGTTGAACAGGATGACGCCGCCGATCCATTTGTCATCCGAACTGCCGGCGTTCAGGTCATTAAATCCGAGGTAGCGTTCGTTGGCGGCGGCGGGCGCCTCATTGAGCGTCTGCACGCCCACGCCCGGCGGGAGCGGAATGAACTCGGTATCGGTCAGGTCCAGATACACGTCGCGCGTGCCGCCGGCAGGGTAGTCGGACTCGACCACTTCGGCGATGTACGTACGGAAGCCGACTGGGTCGGCTGCATTTCCCTCCGTGTCAACGATGAACATGATGCCGTGCACCTTCTGCAACCCGATCGCGTTGCTCCGCGCGCGGCCGAGCATGGCGGCGACCTGGTTCTCGGCGGAGTCGAGGCTGCGCCCGCCGCGGATCAGATTGAACGCCGGCACGCCGATCGCCAGCAGCAGCACGATGATGCCGATGACGACGAGAATCTCCGTCATCGTGTAACCACCGCGAAGTTGGCGTCGTTGCATGGAGGTCATGGTCATTGGTCGAAGGAGTAGACGTTGTCGTCGCCGAATGGCTCGCGCTCATCGAGGGTCTTGGTCGGATCGGGGTCGGTGAAGAATCCGTCCGGTCCGGCGGACGCCCAGAAGCCCTTGAGATCGCGCGATTGCACGGTGGCCTGAGGGGAAATCGTGACGTTGGCGTTTGTGTCGGCGATGCGCGACTTCACGTTCCCGCTGACGGTCACGCCCGCCAGGCCGCCGGGCGGAACGTAGATGATCGGATTGCCCCAGGCGTCGAGCACGAGGGGGATGCGCGGCGAGCCGGTCGGCACTTCCTCGGGGATCTTCGGCATCCACACCTGGTTCGACGGAAGCCCGGCGAGCCAACTCGCGTTGTTCGGCACCGCGCGAAGCAGCGCCATCACCGCCTGCGTCAGCGCTGTCGCATTTTGCGGGCCGGTCCCGCCCCACACGGGGAACCGCTCGGCCTGCGCGCCGAAATCGCGGCTGAACTTCAGCGGTGCGTCGAGGACGCGAATAGAGACGGGCGGCGTACCGGTCGTGGTTGCCGGATAGACCTGGTCGAGTTGATCAACGCCGCCGGTGACCTGTTTTTCGATGATGAGATTTTTCAGATTCTCCATCGTCACTCGCGTCGACTTCTCCCGCTGCCCCCCTACCACCGACTTGATCCCATAGGTCACCAGCGTAACCAGGACAGCGATGATGCCGATCACGACCAACAACTCGATGAGCGTGAAGGCTTGGCGGAGGTTGGGGCGAGGGCAATCGGGGCGGCATCTCACGGGAGGGCTCCTTGGGTCGAACTATTCGCGGTGTCCACTAGGAAAGTGCTGAGTGCTGAGTCCTTAGTGCTGAGTAAATGCAGGTTCTGTCATGTCTTACACTCAGCACTGAGCACTTTTGACTCAGGACTTCTTACGGGCTCGGGCCGGCTTCGTAGCTGTAGAGGTTGTCTTGCCGGGTCAGGTATCTTCGGTCCGGGCCGGCGGAGAAGAAGAAAGAGCGGTCGCCGGCGGCCATGCCGAACAGCGGATGCTGGCTCGACATGTAGACGATCGGGCTTCCCCATGAGTCTAACACGTTGACTTCATTGTAGTTAGCGATCGACAGGTCGCTGAACGGGCCCGAAGCGAGGTCCATCTGGCTTTTCAGTGTACGGATGAGCTCGCGATTGTTGGCGCTGGCGCGGTCGCGCAGCGTGTTCTCGTCGATCGCCGCCGCCTGCGTCGTGGCGAGCGGCTGCACGGCCGGGTAGAGCCGCCGCTGTTCTCCCGGCAGTTGCCGTATCGGGCGGCGGTATTGCTCGATCAGCGTGTCGAGCCGGGCGAGCAGGTCCTTGGTCAGCCGCTCGGCCGAGCGCGTGCGGACGTCGCGGGCGAGCGAGACCATCAGGCCGAGGACGATGACGAGGACGGCGACGGTGGTGAGCATCTCGATGAGGGTGAAAGCAGAGCGCGAAGGATGAAGGCGGAAGGCGGAAGGATGAGTAAGAGCGTCGCCTGCGCGTCGTCTGCAGTTCATCCTTCTGCCTTCATCCTTCATCCTTCGATTTCACTGCTGCCAGCTCACCACGTCATCGCACTTGGTGACGTCGGTCTGCGTGATGGGATCCGTCGCCGGGCGCTTCAGCGGGTTCCACCAGGGCCCGAAGAAGCCGTCAGGGCCGGCGGACCAGAGGATGTAGGGGCCGGTGGCGTTGGCGGTTTCGCCGGGGCCGATGATGCCGTTGTTGTCCTTGTCGCCCATCATCGACTGCATGCGCTTCTCAGCGCCAGTGTTCAGCGGGTCGTTGTCGGGGCGAGTGAAGAACTGCCAGTTGTCGTTCACGTGATACTTCGGGTTGCCGGCAAGTGGCAGGCCGCAGTAGCTGGGCGTGCCATTGTCGATGTTGATATTCGGATTGCCGCGCGCGGGGAAGTAGAGGATCGGCTTGTCGTTGGCGTCGAGGATGGCCGAACCGCGCACGCGGAAGCGGTCGGGTTGGAGATAGTTGGGGAACTTGCGTCCGCCGGTGCGATGGCCGGGGCCGTCGAGGCTGTCCCGCGGGTTGAAGACAGCCCAGTACCGCGCGTCAGGCGGTGGAGGCTGCGGTTTGCCGTCGTATTCCAGGCACACGTAGAAATTGCTCGTGTTCACGCAGTCGCCTGGACGGTATTCGGCGGCTGGGTCGTGCGGCGGGGGGTCGTTGGGATCGGGCGGGGTAGGTCCGCCTGGCGTGTTCGCGGGTAGCACGCCGTCACCGTAGGTTCCGATCAGTTCGCGGACGAGGACCGCGAATCCGGTATTGGGGCCGGGCACCTGCGGGTACAAGCCGCCGTGGTCCTTCTTGTACTCCTCCAGCGCTGACCCGATCACCTGCATGTCGAGCTGCATCTTCGTCCGCCCGGCGGCTTTGCGCGAGTTGTGGACGATGCCGACGGTGACTGCGATCAGCAGGGCGATGATCGCGACGACCATGATGATCTCGATGAGCGTGAAGCCGCGCAGTGCCCGGCCGTCGTCACGGCGATGGCGGCTCACGAGATGAACGGGCTGTTGGGGCGCGTGGTGCATCATGCGTCTCTCGCTGCGGGGCGAACTCAATCGGGAATCACGCTGCCGAAGTTCGTGATGTCATCGGCGGTGCCGTACACGCGATCGAGGCCGGCGCTGATCAGGATGAACGAGTCCTTCTTGCGCGGGGTTTGCCGATTGGCAACATTCGGATTCGGATCGGTCGGCGACGAGAAGTAAGCCCAGGCGTCATACGGATAGCGGTAGTTCACGGTATCGCTCTTGTCCATGGTCTTGGTCTTATCGATCGACTGAAGCCCGTGGGGGAAGACCCCTTGTGTCGGGGGCTTGGGCTCGTTCTTGTAATCCTGCATGCTGATGCTCTTCCCCTCGCCGATCGAGTCGGTCGTCCCAATCGTGTAGGGGATGATGTCTGACATGACGTACTGCGCGACGTCCGGCGGGTTCTTCGTATCGTCGCCGATGATGCCGCCGGCGCCAACGCGGGCGCGCAGGTACAGGATTGGCAACGGGAACGGGAAGTTGTCGACGATCTCGGGGATTCTCGAATCGTTGGCGACGCCCGCGCCATCGGTGTACGGGCCGGCCGGATGACTGGGCGTGTTGCCGGCGAACTTCGACAGCATCTTCAGGTCTTCCAGATACGGCGCAGACTTCTTTGGCTGCTGTGGGTTCATCCCGATCATGCCTTTGCCCACCATGGCCGGGTCGTAGGTGAGCTGTAGCCCAGGGGTGGTGACCCATTTCAATCCGCCGAACAGGCCAAGCACGAGGTTTTCCTCCTGCGTGATCTTGTTGGCATCAGGCATGGCGGCACCCGCGTCGAAGATCGGCGGCGGCGGCGTCACGCCGCGAACCTGCGTCGCGATCATCGCATCCGGAAGCGGCCCGGGATAGCGGCCCTGCTCCTGGAAGAAGCGCTCGACCGCGGAGTTGATCTGCATAAGCTGGTTGCGCGCGGCGGCGACGCGCGACGCGTCGCGGATCTTCTTCACCGTCGGGATCAGGATCGTGATCAGGACGACGATGATCGCCAGCACCGTCATCAGCTCGACCATCGAGAACGCCCGCGGGCGGGAATGGCGTGACATCATGGGAGTTCGCTGCCTTTCGGTCTCGCTCGGCCGGTCGCTCGCGCGGCGAGCGCGAAGAACGTTTCTTTTCCCTGCGCTGCGTCGCCGCCGCCGACGTCGACGAGTTACTTCTTGCTGCCGCCGCCCGAGCCGCTGATGTTCTGGATCAGGCTGATCATCGGCATGAACAGCGCGATCACAATGAAGCCGACGATCACGCCGAGGATCACGACCATCACCGGCTCGAGAATCGAGATCAGCGAGCCGACGAGCACATCGACGTCGCTGTCGTAGTTGTCGGCGACCTTGATCAGCATCTTGTCGAGATCGCCGGTCTCTTCGCCGACGTCGACCATGTTCACGACGATGGCGTCGCAGGTCTTGGTGGCGCGGAGCGGGTCGGCCATCGATTCGCCTTCGCGGATGGCGTCGTGCACCTTGGCCAGGGCGCGGCTGTAGACTTCGTTGCCGCAGGTTTCCTTGGTGATGTTGATCGCGTCGAGGATCGGCACGCCGGCGCTGATGAGCGTGCCGAGCGTGCGCGTGAAGCGGGCGATGGCGGATTTGCCGAGGATGTTGCCGAGAATCGGCACCTTGAGCTTGATCGCATCGGTGGCGTATTTGCCGCCCTCGCTGGTGCGGATCAGCTTCCAGATCAGCGAGAAGACGATCGGCGAAGCGACGACGTACGCCCAGCCCCAGTTGGCGAACCAGCGGCTGATGTCGAGCAGGATCTGGGTGATCGGCGGGAGCTTGGTGCCGAAGTCGTTGAAGATCGTCTCGAACTTGGGAATGACGAAGATCATGATCATCGAGACGATGCCGATGGCGATCGAGATGACGACGCCAGGGTAGATCATGGCGCCGATGACCTTCTTCTTCAGCTTGGCGGCCTTCTCCATGAAGTCGGCCAATCGGGCGAGGATCAGGTCGAGCACGCCGCCCGCCTCGCCGGCGTTGATCATGTTGACGTACAACTTGTCGAACGCCTTGGGGTACTTGGCCATCGCGTCGGAGAGCGTGCCGCCGCCTTCGACTTCTTCCGCGACGCCGCCGATGATCGCCTTGAGCAGGCCCGGCTTCTGCTGCTGCTCGAGAATCTGCAACGATCGCAGAATCGGCAGGCCGGCGTCCTGGAGCGTCGAGAGCTGCCGCGTGAACGCGACGAGCTGCTTGCGCGGCACGCCGCCGATCGACAGCGGCATCTTCTTCTTCGCCGCTGTCGGCGCTTCCTCACCGCCGCCGCCCCCCTTCTTCTTGGCCTTCTTGGCGGCCTTTTCCTTCACCTTGGTGGGGAAGTAGCCCTTGGAGCGAATCTTGGCGATCGCTTCCTCGGACGAATTGGCGTCGACCTCCTCTTTGACCTCTTGGCCGGAGGAGTTCATGGCGACGTAGGCGTAGGTGGGCATTGATTTTACCTCAAAAGCGGCAGGCCGATGGGCGATTATACGCCCTGTCCAGGCCAGCGATGGCAAATGGTAAATGGAAAATGGAAAATGGAAAGGCGGTCATTGGCGTCGACGAGCAGTTAGAAGAGCACTGGCGAGCATCCGAGATAACTCGTTACATTCGTCGAGAAGCGGTTGTGCGCGTCGAGTCGGCACGACGGTGGCGGCGATTAGCAACTGCAGTCGATAGGCGGCCTCGCGAGCCTCTTTCAAGCTGATGCTGTACTTGGCGATGAAGTCCGCTTTGCTTTGCGCCGCCTGCCCTTCCTCAACATTCGCGCCAATGCTCGTGCCGGAGCGAAGCAGTTGCGACGCAAGCGTTCGCGAGACGCCGGGCTTTGCGTCCAAGTGCTGGCAGAGCTTGATAATCCGCACGCCGAATTCGAACGCGCGCGTCGGAATATCAGTCGCCTTCTCCCCTTCCTCCATTTGCCATTTTCCATTTTCCATTTGCCATCATCTTCTATCCTTCTTCCATGATCGTCTCGCGCACCACTTCCTCGATACTGGTGATGCCGTCGTAGATCGCCAGCAGGCCGCTCGTGCGGAGGGTGCGCATGCCGCGCTTTCTCGCTTCGGCGCGGAGGACCTGGGTGCTGGCGTGCTTGATGATCTGGTCGCGCATGTCGTCGTCGAGAAGCATGATCTCGTAGATGCCCATGCGCCCGCGGTAGCCGGTGTTGTTGCAGTTCTCGCAACCCTTGCCGTAGTAGAACGTCTTGCCGACGACGTCGTCGGGGCGAAGCTCCAGCTCCATGAGCTGCTCTTCGGTCGGCGAGTAGGCGCTCTTGCAGTTCACGCAGATTTTACGCACGAGTCGCTGGGCGACGACGCCCTCGAGCGCGGCCGTCACCAGGAACGGCTCGAGGCCGAGATCGAGCAGACGCGCGACCGAGGACGGCGCATCGTTCGTGTGCAGCGTGCTAAACACCAAGTGACCAGTCAGCGACGCTTCGATGGCGATCTTGGCCGTCTCGTTATCGCGGATTTCGCCGACGAGGACGATGTCCGGGTCCTGACGCAGCATGCTGCGCAGGATGCGGGCGAATGTCAGCTCGATTTCCGGCTTGATCTGGCACTGGATGATGCCGTCGATGTCGTACTCGACCGGGTCCTCGGCGGTGATCAGCTTCGAGCTGATGTCGTTCAGCTCGCGCAGGGCGGAGTAGAGCGTGGTCGTCTTGCCGGAGCCGGTCGGCCCGGTCACGAGAACGACGCCGTTCGGCTTGGCGATGAGCTGGCGGACGATGACGAGGTCGTCTTCGCGCAGGCCGATCTTGTCCAGGTCCAGCGCGACGTTGCTGCGGTCGAGCACGCGCATGACGACCGATTCGCCGAACATCGTCGGCAACACGCTGACGCGCAAGTCGATCGGCTGGTTGTTGACGTTCAGCTCGATGCGGCCGTCCTGCGGCATGCGCCGCTCGGCGATGTCGAGATTCGCCATGACCTTCACGCGCGAGCTGATGGCCGGCGCGATATGGTTCGGCGGCGGCATCATCTCGTACAGCACGCCGTCGATGCGGTAGCGCATCTTGAACTCATCTTCGAACGGCTCGAAATGAATGTCGGAAGCCTTGTCCTTGATCGCCTGGAGCAGGACGAGGTTGATCAGCTTGCGGACGGGATTCGAATCCGCGGCTTCCTTGAGGGAGTTCAGATCGATCGATTCGCCGCCGCGCTTGCCCAGGTCCTTGAGCGTTTCGTCGTTCTGAATGTCGCCGAGGATGTCGCCGATGCTTTCGGCGGCGGTGTTGTAATGCTTCTGGATCAGGCGTTCGATCTGATCCGGGTCGCCGATTTTCGCGGTCACGCTGTAGCCCATCAGCGAGCGCAGATCGTCGAGCGCTCGGAAGTTTTCGTGGCTGGCCATCACGACCGTGAGCTTTTTGCTTGCCTTGTCGAAGGCGACCGGCAGCACCTTGTTCGTCGTAGCGATCTGCGCGGGGACGGCGGAGATCGCATCGGCCGGAATGGTCACGCCGTCGAGGTTGACCAGCTCGTAGCCGCGCTGGGCGGCGAGGGCGGTGTTGAGATCGACTTCTTTGATGTACCCGAGGTCGATCAGGATTCGCCCGAGCGCGCCGCCCTTGCTCTTCTGGAACGTCAGCGCTTCGACGACCTGCTCGCGCGTGACCTTGCCCATCTTGGTCAACACGCGGCCGATGGGTCGGCCCTGGAGCTGATCGATCGGCGGCATGCCGCTGCCCGCAGCCGCGGCGCCGCCGCCGGATACGCCCGGCTTGGACGTCGAAGCGCCGCCGGGCAGACCGGACTTGGGTCCGCCGGGCAGCGGCGAGCCGGCCGGGCGAGGCGGAACCTGATTCGCCGGACGCCCGCCCGCCGTGGGTGGCGCGGATGCGCCGACTGACGGCGCCTTGGGCGGCGTGACGTTCGGCTTGTTCGCCGCCGTCCCCGGCGCGGGCGCGGGTGCCGGCGCGGACGCCTGCGGAGCCGTCGGGCGCTGAGGATTCGGTTGTCCTGATCCAGCCCCTGGTGCAGGCGGCGTCACTCGAGACATAGCAGACCTTCTTTCACGTTCACGTTCAGTGCGATAACCGAATTCTGCCTCACTTGTTCTTCCCCGCCAGCGCCTGCATGCGCGCCCGCGCCGCGGCTTGGGCGGCCATGCGCTCGGCCTCCTGGCCGCCCGGCTTGCCGCCGGGAACGGGCTCGCCGGCGGCGCCCGACGCGCCGGTGCCGGCGGCGTCTTCCGCCTCCGCCATCAGCGCGTCGTCTTCCTTGTTCACCATCACCCCGGCGCGCTGCATGCGGTCGACCATGAAGCCGGGGTTCTTGCTCTTGTCGATCGCCTCTTCCGCGCTGATCCGCCCGGCGGTGAAGTGCATGAACAGGTTGTCGTCGAGCAACTGCATGCCGTAGCGCTTGCCGGTCTGAATTTCGGAGTCGATGCGGAACGACTTGTTTTCGCGGATGAGGTTCTGGATGCCGGGCGTGACGTACATGAACTCATACGCCGCCAGCATCCCGCCCTCGGTGTCGATGCGCGGGCACAAGGTCTGCGAGAGCACCGCGATCAGGTTGTTTGCGAGCTGGACGCGGATCTGTTCCTGCTGATCGGTAGGGAAGGCGTCGATCAGTCGGTTGATCGTCGATGCGGCGCCGGACGTGTGCAGCGTGCCGAAGACCAAGTGGCCCGTTTCAGCGGCGGTGACGGCGGACGAGATCGTCGGCAAGTCGCGCATTTCGCCGACAAGCATGACGTCCGGGTCCTGACGCAGCGCGCGACGCAGCGCTTCGGAGAAATTCGGCACGTCGACGCCGATCTCGCGCTGCACCACGATCGACTTCTTGTGCGGGTGGTAATACTCGATCGGGTCTTCCATCGTGATGATGTGACGATCGAACTGCTCGTTGATCCAGTTGATCATGCAGGCGAGCGTGGTCGTCTTGCCGGAGCCGGTCGGACCGGTGACGAGGAACATCCCGCGCGGGCGGCGGCAGATCTGCTCGGCCATCTTCGGCAGGCCGATCTGCTCGAAGGTCATGATCTTGTTCGGGATCTTTCGCAGCACCATCGAGCAGTACCCCTTCTGCTTGAAGATGGCGACGCGGAAGCGGGCCTGGTCGCCGTAGGCGAAGCCAAAGTCGCCCGAGCCCTGCTCTTCGTACTCCTGCTGGATGCGGTCCGGCGTGATCGACTTCATCAACGCCATCGTGTCCTCGGCTTCGAGGACTTTGGTCTGAAGCTCGCGCAGATGTCCGCCCATGCGCAGCGTCGGCGGCCGCCCGACCGCGAGATGCAAGTCAGACGCGTTGCGGCGCACGGTCGTTTCGAGCAGTCGGTCAATCTGAATGGTGCTTGCCATAATTCAAATCCTGTTGAAACCACAGATGCACACAGATGAACACGGATGACCTATCTGTGTGAATCCGTGTTCATCTGTGGTTTCATTTCCACTCACCCGCTGGTTATGACCCCTTCGACCTGCGCCACCTTCACGATTTCTTCGGCCGTGGTGATTCCGTTCAAAACCTTGAGTTTTCCGTCCAGCAGGAGCGATTTCATGCCGCTGGCGATGGCGGCTTTGCGGATCTTGTTGCTGGCGGCGCGCTCGAAGGCGAGCGTGCGGATTTCGTTGTTCAGGACCATCATCTCGAAGATGCCGATGCGGCCGCGGAAGCCGGTGCCGGTGCAGTAATCGCAGCCGCGCGGCTTGTAGAGGATCTTGTCCTTCAGGTCGCCCGCTTCGATGCCGGCGAGTTTGAGCCACATCTGGTCCGGCTCGTGGTCCGGCTGCTTGCACTTCGGGCAGAGCACGCGGATGAGCCGCTGGGCCATGACCGCCTGGATCGAAGAGGCGACGAGGAACGGCTTGACGCCCATGTCGATCAAGCGCGTGATCGCGCCAGGGGCATCGTTCGTGTGCAACGTCGAGAAGACCAGGTGACCCGTGAGAGCCGCCTGGATGGCGACTTCCGCCACTTCGATGTCGCGAATTTCACCGACGAGGATGATGTTCGGCGCTTGACGCAACATCGCGCGAAGGATCTTCGCGAACGTGAGCTGGATGTTGTCCTTCACCTGGCACTGGTTGATGCCGACGAAGTTGTATTCGACCGGGTCTTCCGCCGTGATGATCTTGCGGTCCGGACGATTCAGCTCGTTGAGCGCGCCGTACAGCGTCGTCGTCTTGCCGGAACCGGTCGGGCCGGTGACGAGGAAGATGCCATTCGGGCGGCGGATGATCTTCTGGAACGCCTTGTAGTCTTCGTCCTCGAAGCCGAGGTTTTGAATGCCGATACGCACCGAGTCGGGACGCAGAATACGAAGCACGACCGATTCGCCGTGATAGGCGGGCAAGGTGCTCACGCGGAAGTCGATGTTCTGCTTGTCGACCTGAAGCTTGATACGCCCGTCCTGCGGCAGGCGCTTCTCGGCGATGTCGATGCCGGCCATGATCTTCAGACGGGAAATGAGCGGGCCCTTCATGCGCAGCGGAATGCGGTCGCGCTCGACGCATTCGCCGTCGATGCGATAGCGCACGCGGACGCGGTCCTTCATCGGCTCGATGTGAATATCCGAAGCGCGATTGCGAACGGCTTCCGCGATCATCGCCTGCACCAGCTTGATGATCGGCGCCTGCGTGGCGTCTTCCTTGCCGTCTTCGCCGATGCCGGCGACGTCGATCGACTTGTCGATCGAGCGGTCGAGCGATTTATCCAGTGATTTGTCGAGGGATTTATCGAGCGAGTCGCGCAGGCGGTCGATGGTGCGGTCCATCGTCTTGTCGATGGTGTTTGCCGCGGTCGTGTTGAACAACTCATCGAGGATCGCCTTGATTCGACCCTTCGGGGCGAGCACCGTGCGCACTTCCTTGCCGCCGAGGCGGAAGCGCAGGATGTCGAGCATCTCGAGATCGAGCGGGTCGTGGATCGCCACGCGCATGCGGCCGTTTTCCTTGCCGAGCGGCAGGATCAGGTACTTGCGCATCAGGTCGTCGGGAATCTGGTTGACCGCTTCTGGGGGGATGCCGCTCTTCTCGAGATCGACGTACTCCATCGAGTGCTGCGACGCGAGGGCCTTATAGACCTGCGTCTCGCTCGCGAGTTTCAAATCGACGAGCGCTTCGCCGATTCGCATGTTCTTCGATTTGGCATGATCGAGCGCCTTCTGGACCTCGGCGGCCTTGACGGCGCCCCATTCAATCAGGATTTCGCCCAGCTTCTTCTGATGCTTGGCCATGGTGAGCGTCCTCGTGGTTCGCGTTGGGCTGGATTGTCGGCGGACAAAACCGGCGGGAACACACTCTCTCGGGTCGCGTGGCGGTGCGGTTCATCCGACGCCACTGAATACTATGCCTGCTGCGCGCGTAAGTTCGCGGTATACAACAACATCGGCGAGAATCCGCGCCGCGGCAGCGTCGCCGACCGGCGCCTCCGCCCGGCCCGGCCGCGACCGAGCCCAATCCTAACCGCCCGGGCGGGCTACTCTCAAGGCAATTTCGACGCCTTTTGCGACGCACAGACCTCCGCGACGCGCCTCACCGAGGTTGCCCGCGCGGGCGATCGCTCGATAGCATGCGGCCCATTCCGCGACACTTCCGGTTCCTTTTGCCGACGCTTGCCCTCTACGCCGCCCTGGTTGGCGCGATCGTCCATCACCATGAGCCGTGGCGCGACGAGGCGGATTCGTGGCTGGCGGCGCGGGATCTCACTGTGCCGCAGATCTTTCGCTTCAGCGCGTACGTCGGCTCGCCGGCGACGTGGTACCTGATCCTCGCGCCCTTCGCGCGGCTCGGCGCGCCGTACGCGGTCATGGGATGGGTGCACGCCGCGATCGCGATCGCGGCGGCGGCGATTTTCCTGCGCTACGCGCCGTTTCCAATGATCACGCGCGGGCTCGCGCTGTTCAGCTATTACCTCACCTACGAATATGCCGTCGTCGCGCGAAACTACAGCCTCCTGGCGCTGATGCTCTTCACGACGGCGGCGCTGTACGCGCGCCGCCGCGAGCGGCCGATTGCATTCGCGATCGCGCTCTTTTTTCTGTTCAACACGACGACGCACGGCGCGCTCTTCGCCGCGATCATCGCGACCACCGTGGCGTGGCAATGGCTGCGCGATCGCCCGATCGATCGGCGTGCGGTCGCTGCGCTGGCGGTGATCCTGGGCGGGGCGATCGCGGCGGCAATCCAGCTTTGGCCGCCGGCGAATTCGCAGCGACCGGAATTCTTCATGCTCCGCGCGCCCGGCGCGATCGTCGACGTGCTGACGCGGGCCGTCGCCACGCCGATCGGCTCGCCGATGCTCGATCCGCTCTGGCTGCTGATGAACCTCGCGGTGCTCGGCGCCGCGGCGGCGTATTTAATTCATCGGCCGGTCGTCTTCGTGGTCTGGATCGCGGGGATGCTCGGGCTGTTCTACATCTTCCTCTTCAAGTGGGTCGTGCCGGAGCGGCACGCGGGAATTGTCCTCCTGTGGCTGCTGTTCGCGCTGTGGATCGCGCAGGCGCAGCCGGCGGCGCAATCACGCGTGCGGTGGTGGCGGGCCGCGACGGTCGCATTGAGCGTCGCTCTCGCGCCGGCATGCATACGGACTGTCTTCGCCGCGGTGGATGACGTTCGATTCGAGTATTCCCACGCCCGCCAAATGGGCCAGTTCATCGTCGCCCACGATCTCGACCGCCGACCGATCGCCGCGACGAACCTCGCCGAAGCGGTCCTTCCGTACCTGCGCTGCCGGCAGGTTTGGAATGTCCACACACGTCGCTGGCAGTCGCACAACCCGTGGGACCAGACCTTCCAGAACAATTTCTTCCTGCGCGGACCAGAGGTTTGGGATCGCCTCGAACAATACTTTCCGCCGGGCCAGCGACCGCTCATCCTCAGCGAGTGGCCGCTGCCGTACGCGCGCGAGCACGGTTACCAGCTTCTTTACCGCACGCAGGGACGCGTTCCGCCGACGAAGGAGGAATTTTATCTCTACGCGCCGCTCGACGCCGCGGCGCCGGCGAAAATTCGTGACTGACTACGACGCGGGCGGCGATACTGCTTCACGATGCAACGCGGCCGAGCCGCAGTCGATCACCTACCATCCGAGCGAGCGGAAGAACTGGATCGACTTCGGCGAAACCAACACGCCCTGACGTGACGGATTCGCTTGCGGTACGCTTTGCTTCTGAATGAACCGACGCGCGCGTGATCAGACGATGGCGCAGGCGATGGCGCATCATCAGGCCGGGCGGCTTGATGAGGCGGAGCGGCTTTATCGCGCGTTGTTGTCCGACGATGCGATTAACGCCGACGCGCTGCATCTGCTCGGCGTGGTCGCGCATCAGCGGCAGCGCGACGCGGAAGCACTCGACCTCATCGCGCGGGCCATCGCGCTGCGGCCGCGCGAGGGGAAATTCCACAACAATCTCGGCGAGGTGCTGCGCAGCTTGAATCGCGTGGAAGAAGCGGCGGCGGCGTACGAGCGCGCGATCGCGCTCAAGCCGGATTACGCCGAAGCGCTGAACAACCTCGGCCTGGCACTGCACCGGCTCGGCCGGCTGGACGACGCCATCGCGGCGGGCGAGCGCGCGATCCGCCTTCGTCCCAACTACGCCAAGGCGTGGAACAACCTCGGCATCCTGCTGGCTGAGAAAAACAACTTCGCCGGGTCGCGCAGCGCCTATGAAACGGCGCTGCGGGAAAAGCCTGACTACGCCGAGGCGCACAACAACCTCGGGGCGCTGCTTGCGGACCACGGCTTGCTCGGGCCGGCCGAACGACATTTTCGCGAGGCGATCCGGATCAATCCGAAATACGCCAACGCCTACAACGGGCTCGGCGGGCTGCTCGGACGCCAGGGCAAGCTCGATGAAGCGATCATCACGTTCCGTCACGGCCTGCAGCTCAAGCCGGACGCCGCGCATCACAGCAACCTGCTGCTGTACCTGCAATACGCGTCCGGCATCGCACCGGCGGATTTGCTGGACGCGCACCGGGAGTGGGCGCGGCTGTACGCCGATCCGCTAACACCGGCGATCCGCCCGCACGAGAACGACCTCACCCCGGATCGCCGGCTGCGCGTCGGTTATGTCTCGCCGGATTTTCGTTCGCATCCGGTGAGTTACTTCTTCGAGCCGCTCCTCGACGCGCACGATCGAAGCGGATTCGAGATTTTCTGTTACGCGAGCGTCGCCAGGCCGGATGAAGTGACCGATCGACTACGCGCCCGCGCGGATGTTTGGCGCGACGTGCGTTCACTCGATGATGCGACGCTCGCGGAGGTCATCCGCGCCGACCGCATCGACATCCTCGTGGATCTTTCCGTTCACCTGGCCCACAACCGACTGCTGACGTTCGCACAAAAGCCGGCGCCGGTGCAGGTGACCTATCTCGGCTACCCCGGCACGTCCGGAATGACGGCGATGGACTACAAGCTGAGCGACCCGCACCTCGATCCGCCGGATCGAAGCGAGTCGTTCGACGTCGAGCGCGTGCTTCGACTGCCGGAAAGCTACTTCTGTTACCGGCCCGACGCGCGCAGCCCGGACGTCTCTCCCCTGCCGGCGGTCGCGAATGGTCACGTCACCTTCGCCTCGGTTAACACGCTGCTGAAGGTGACGCCGCAGGTTTACGCGGCGTGGTCGCAGATCCTCACGGCGTTGCCCGGCGCGCGGCTGATCATGCAGACCGGCGGCCTCGATGATCCGGCGACCCAGGCGATCGTCCGCGAAAACTTCGCCCGCCACGGCGTTTCACCCGAGCGGCTGGAATTCATCGGTTTCCGCGACTTTCACCAGTTTCTCGCGCTCTTCGCCCGCGTCGACATCGCGCTCGACGCCTTCCCCTACAGCAGCGGCACGACGACCTGCCACACGTTGTGGATGGGCGTGCCGGTCATCACACTCGCGGGCGAGACGGCGGTGCAACGAATGGGGCTGAGCGTCTTGGCGAACGTCGGCTTGAACGAACTCGTCACCACGACGCAGCAGGAGTACGCCGACGTCGCCATATCGCTGGCCGCCGATCAAAATCATCTCGCCGCGATGCGCAGGAGTCTGCGCGACCGCATGAGAACTTCTCCCCTGCTGGATGCGACGCGCCACGCGCGGAACCTGGAGCGGCTATACCGGCAGGCGTGGAAGCAGTGGTGCGAGCGCGCGGACTGGTGAGGCGCGCTATTCGTCCCAGTGCGGGGCGCGGAGGCGCGGTAGGAGCTGCTCGCGCGTCGGCAGCCACGCGGACGATCCGTTCCAATTCGGCGGGATCATCCGCGGCATCGTCGCGTGCTTCAGAACGAACTTCTCCGCGCTGACCTTCCACGCCTCGTCCCATTTCCCCAGCGAGAAATGAATCACGTCGAGGTCGCAACAGACGGCGAGCCGAAAGCCGGCAAGATGGGCGCGGTAGGTAAAGTCGAGGTCGTAATGATGGAAATCGGTGAACGTTGCGGCATCAAACGGAACCGACTCGACGACTCTTCGATGACAGGCCAGGAAGACGCCGTCCAGCGCCTGCATCTTCGATACGTGTCGCGACGGAGCGGCGAAGATGGCGGCCTCAAACATCTTCTTCTCACGGACGTGCTGCCCGAGCTGGCCGTACACATACGGCGGGCCGGCCCATGCCCATGCCGGGCCACACACCAGCGGCGTCCCGGCGACGCCGGCAAGGTCGCATCGGTCGAGGTGGCCCAGAAGCTTGCGGCGAAAATCGGGCGCGTGAATCTCGATGTCGTCGTGGCTGAAGATGATTAGATCGCCGCGGCTCAGGGAAAAGCCGCGGTTGTATCCTTCGCACATCGAGCGCGCGTCCGGAATACGGATGATCTCATCATCGGCTGCGAGCAGGCGGCGGTAATTCTCGCTGACGGCGGCGAATTTCTGATCGTCGATGCTGCAAATGATGACGCTGATGGTGCTCACGTTGTCACGAAGTATACCGTCGTCTATCGTGGCGAATGGTGGAAACATGGCCGCGCCGACGCTTTCAGTGGTGATCGTCTTCTTCAACATGCGCCGCGAGGCACAGCGGTCGCTCTATTCGCTGACCAAGGCATACCAGGCGGGGGTCGCCGATCTGGACTACGAAGTGATTTGCGTCGACAACGGCTCGCGCGAGCCGCTGTCGCAGGAAACCGTCGCCGCCTTCGGGCCGCAGTTTCGTTATCACTTCCTTGACAGCCAATCCAAGTCGCCCGCCGAGGCGATCAACTTCGGCGTCGCACAGGCGCGAGCGCAACACGTGATGATCATCCCCGACGGCGCGAACATCCTCTCGCCGCGGATCTTCTACTTCACGCAGATGGCAATCCGTCAGTTCGCCGATCCGCTCGTCGGCGCCGTCGCCTTCATGCTCGGCCCGCCGCGCGTTTCCGAGGCGCCGCCCGGCGAGGGCGCGCCGACGTGGGACCAGGCGACCGAGGATGCGCGGCTGGCGGGAATCGACTGGAAACGCAATGGCTATCAGCTCTTCCGCCTGACCAGTACCTTTCGCGACGGCACGCCCGCCTGGTTCGGCTGCCAGTTCGAAAACACCTGTTTTACGATGCGCAAGTCGACGTTCGAGAAACTCGGGGGCTTCGACCCGGCATTCCAATCCCCCGGCGGCGGGTTCGTCGCGCTCGACTTCTTCCAACGCGCGATGGCGTTGCAGCAACTCACCTACGTGATGCTCCTCGGGGAGGCGACGTTTCACCAGCATCACGGCGGAGCCTCGTCCGCGGCCAAGCCGGAGGATCGGGTCATCGATGCGTTTGTGAAGGAGTATCATGCAATTCGCAACGCCGACTTCGAGGTGGTCGTGCGCCTGCCCATCTACTTAGGGCAGTTTACGCCGGAGTCAATGCACATCGCGCAACTTGCAGCGCGGCACGGGTTCGAATGGTGGCTCAACGAGTTGCGCTCGACAGCGACTTGAAGCGCCAGCATATCGGCAGCAAGGGTTATTCGGAGCCGCAGCGAATATTGACCTGGTCAGAGTCTCCGGTACCTTAGGCTCATCTTCGGCGAGCATGTTGTAGTGCTCGTGTCCACATCGTCAGGAGGTTCTCATGGCAGGGACGGTATATGTCAGCCCATCGGGGAACGACGGCACTGGCACCAGAGACCGTGAAGACCTTCCGTTTGCCACGGCGGACGCCGCCATGCAGGTAATACAGGGCGGCGACACGCTTTTATTCATGCGTGGTGTACACGAAGTCCTGGGGCTAGTGCCGGCGATTATTTCCGACATCTCATCCGTTTCACGTACAGGAGAGGTCACGAGCGTGACAACGGCATCGGCACATAAGTTGACAGATGGTTGTCACGTGCTGATCGATGGCGTTGCACATGCATCTTTCAATGGCGAGTTCCGCGCAACAGTAGTGAATTCCACTACTTTCACGTACTTCCAGCCAATTCAGACGAACGCTACAAGCTCCGGCGGTGTCGTCGTCCCTAAACTATATATTCGCCTGGAGGGCGACATAGTTAATCGGAAGCGTCCGGCCCAGAGCGTGTTTTGGTATGCTCGGGTCAATAATGTCGCAACCTTGGCGGTGGGAACTCATTTTTTCAATGTAGGAGACTCGATCATCGTATCAGGGATGACGCCCACGTCCTTCAACGGCACCTATACCATCTCTCAATCGGATCGGATGAATCAGAAGATTTC
>JAXDMN010000278.1:0-3511 GCA_034666045.1 Phycisphaerales bacterium
ACACGAATATCAAGGTCGCCAACATCCAGGCCGAAGGGGCGAAGAAGGCGGCCGAGATCACCGCGCAGCGCGACCTTGACGTTGCGAAAGTGAACCTCGAGATCAGCCTGCTCGACGCGCAGCGCACGCAGATCCTGGGCAAGGCGGAGGCGGACGTTGCGCGGCTGAAGAACGAAGCGGAAGCGAAGGGCGCGAAGATGCTCGTCGACGCGTTCGGCTCGCCGCAGGCGTACAACCTTTACACCTTCGCCAAAGGGTTCGAGCCGAAGGATTTGAAACTGATCTTCGCCGGCCCGGGCACGTTCTGGACCGATCTAAAAACTTTCGAGCAAGTCGGCGGCGCGCAGAATGTCCTGGCGGAACAGCAGCAGACTCCCAAAAAGTAGCATTTTCGTGGCTTGGGCATCTTGCCCGAGCATTTGCGGCGGCCAGCCGCTCTGCTAAAACGCTCGGGCGAGACGCCCAAGCCACGAGGAAAGAATGCGCTCAATCACCAGGCTGATCGTTGTAGCACTTGCTCTCACTCTCATCGCCGCCGCTGAACCGCCGCCCGAAGGTTTTGCGCCGATCTTCAACGGCAAAGACCTCGCCGGCTGGAAGATTCCCGAGGGCGACAACGGCCACTGGAAAGTCGTCGACGGCGTGATCGATTACGACGCGCAGTCGCAGGCGAAGAAGGATAAGAACCTCTGGACCGAAAAAGAGTACGGCGATTTCGTGATGCGCGTGGAGTGGCGGATCAAGGAAACGCCGTTCACCAACCCGCGCGTCAAGTACATCCTGCCGGACGGCACGCAGGCGCGCGGCACGGACGGCAAGGAGCTCAACCTCGCGCTGCCGGATTCCGATTCCGGCATCATTCTCCGCGGCGACGTGAAGAACCAGGCGAACATCTGGTGCTGGCCGATCGGCTCGGGCGAATTTTACGGCTACCGGACCGACCCGAAAATGCCGCCCGAAGTGCGCGCCGCCGTCACGCCGCGCACGCAGGCGGACAAGCCGGTCGGGGAGTGGAACGTGTTCGAAATCACCATGAAGGGCGACCGGGTCACCGTCGTGCTCAATGGCAAACAAATCATCCACGACGCGCAGCTCCCGGGCATCAAGGCGAAGGGCGCGATCGGTCTTCAGCATCATGGCGCGATGAAGGACGGCAAGTGGAGCAGTCCGCCCGCGTTGCTGCAGTTTCGGAACCTCTCGATCAAAGAACTTTCGCAATAAATTCTGCTCCGCGCACGCCTGGGCACTTCGGTTGCACTTCCGCGGTTGTAACCAACGGAGGTTAACCATGGCCCAGTCTCTGACCGGAAAGAAAGTTGCCATCCTGTGCACGGATGGATTTGAACAAGTCGAAATGACCGCACCGCGCAAGGCCCTCGAAGAGGCCGGCGCGGCAACCGATCTCGTCTGCCCGAAGGATGACGGAAAAGTTCGCGCGTGGAACTACACCGAGTGGGGCGAGACGTTCAAGGTCGACGTCAAGCTCGCCGAAGCGGACCCGGAAGGCTACGACGCGATTCTCATGCCCGGCGGCGTGCTCAACCCGGACACGCTGCGCATCAACACGCAGGCGCTCGATTTCGTTCGCGCGATCTTCGCCGCGGGCAAGCCGTGCGCGGCGATCTGCCACGGCCCGTGGACGCTGATCAACGCCGGGCTCGTGCGCGGGCGCGAGATGACGGGTTGGCCCTCGATCCGGCTCGATCTGCAGAACGCCGGGGCGCGGGTGGTCGATCGCGAGGTGGTCGTCGACAACGGCCTGATCACCAGCCGCTGGCCGGACGATATTCCGGCGTTCAACCGCAAGATGATCGAGGAATTCGCGGAAGGTCTGCACCCGGGTCAACGCGACGCCGCGATGCCGTCAGCGGCGGCCCAGCGGGGGAGCTAGCGTCTTACTCCCTCTTCCCGGTACGCCGGGGAGAGGGTTGGGGAGAGGGGCGAGCGGCGATCCACGTCGCGCACCGCTCGATTCGCAAACCGGCGCGGAATCCGAAGTCGAACGACGTTCGACTCCACGCGCTCCTCACCCCTCTCCCCACCCTCTTCCCGGCGTACCGGGAAGAGGGAGACGATGTCCCTGCGCGCGATCCGTGCTACGATGTCGGGCGCTCATTGCAGGAGACGTTCATGCTGACTCGTCGCACCTCGCTCGTCCTCGCCGCGCTTGTCCTCTCGCTCCTTGTCGCCCCCGCCGAGGCGCTGGCGCGGGATGCGTTCAACGGGGCGTGGAAGGTCGTCGTCACGCCGGACGAGGACGCGCGAAAAGCGGGCGAGAAGGAGTTCAAGGACGTCTTCACTTTCAAGGGCGGCATGTTCGAGTCGAAATCGTGCAAGGCGCACGGCTTCCCCGCCGTGCAGTACGAGGAAGATACGCGCAAGGGCATCGTCGCGACGTTCAAGGCAAACGCCAAGAGCACCAAGGGCGAAGGCGCCGCGACGTGGACCGGCACGTCGACCGCGGGCGAAATGCAGGGTGAGCTGACCTGGAAAAAAGCGGACGGGACGGAACTGAAGTACACGATCAAGGGGACGCGGGAGCAGTAGTCGGCGAGCGTGCGCGGGTTGAAGACGAAGTGAGATGAAGGCATAGCGCGGTGTTGCGACGGCGTGCTTACCCTCGCTGCGCTCGGCCGCATCGCCGGGGCGGTCGGACGCATCACCATTAGACGGTACGGATACTCTGGATTTCACGTTGTCGTTCCCGGAGGCGTCACTGCCACGGCTTCGGCAGCGTCCACGTCAGGAACCGGTGTTCGTCCAGCAGCAACCACAAAACGAGCGGCTTGAAGTGTCTGTTGTTGGAGCACGGTCGGCCCCACCAGAAATACCACGGGCCGACGCGGAGGTAGTCCGCGTGGGGGCAGGACGCGCCCTGGATGAGCACCATCCAGACCGCCAGCACCAGCACGGATGCCGCCCGCCGCCATTTCCGCATCTGCGGGTGGGTCGCCCGCGCCGGCCGCGCGGCGAGCAGGATTGCGACGGCCCACCGGGCCAGCACGATGAGGGCGAGCGCCGCCGCTGTCACCGTGACGATCCAGACCTCCATCTCGTCGTCCGCGTCGGCCATCGCCGCGCAGGGCAGCAGCAGCACGGCCGCCAGAGCCACGAGCCGGTCGACCGGCGGGAACTGGCGGAACCCCGACCGCAGCCCGTGGCGCGTCCGCGGGTTGAGGTACTGCAAGACCGGGGGATGCGAATCGTCCACGACGCCATGATGCCAAATGGCGCGACCGACGACCAACGGGAGGAGCGGGTTGCGTTCGAACGAAAGAAGGTTGCCGCGCATCGGCAGGTGGGGAACCTACTGAGGGGCTGACCCCCCGCGATCGGATTTCAATTCCGCAGATGAGAGACCAAACGGGACATTCTTCCTGACCCCGTTTCGATCCTCGTTGTGCCGGACATAGCCTTGATAGGCGCGCTTACTCGGCGGGTTCTCGCTTGAGCGGCTCAAGGACAGCGAGACCAAAGGCCGTACCCTCCTTCGACGCGTCTGAAGTCATGT
>JAXDMN010000279.1:0-5049 GCA_034666045.1 Phycisphaerales bacterium
GAATTCTTCGCCCAGCAGGCTGCCATCGTTCAAGCCGGATATCCATCACTGGGCAGCGGCGGCCACATTCTGAAGCTGGAGGTTAACATGAACAATTCAATCCCGTTTGGCTACTCCTTTGGAGACAAGCAAATTCCTTAATCATGATGTACTCGTCCAACACAATCCGAGATCTATCGCCCGGCACTACTAGATCACGGGTGAGGATTAGAAATGTCCTTGTGTTGCACTTGGCATTATGGGTTGTCGTGATCGCGGCATCCGTAGGATTAGCTGTGTATGTGCTGACGCGCGACGATCTGTCTGATGCTGATGCTACACGCGAGTGGAAAACGCAATACGAATCGGATTGGCAGTTATGGTGGCCGCGCGATTGGCGAGTCGTTCGAGGGGCCCGCACTGGGCACAACGATTTAAGCTACTGGTTCCTTCTTGAATTGCCACCGCCGGAAGTAGATCAGTTCAAACAGGCTATAGCCGCGAAGTCGAGACATGGTTCGTATTGGACCGCGGATGACCTCGAGCGTCGCGACATGTCTGTGTCGTTAGAGAATCCTCCTAAGTGGTGGAAACCCGAATCTCTGCCAGACGCCGATTCGCTCGTCGTGGGGTTCTACGCCCGCCACTATCGTTTTATCTTCTCGCACAGCACGGGTCGTGTGTACGTTTACCGACACAAGTATTGATAGGCAGCCTATAAGAAAGGAGTCAGAAACGGGGATCAGGAGAATGTCCCCTTTGCATTTCCATCCCTTTGAATTTCCAGGTCCCGAATCGTTTTCGCAACTAGCGGCAACGGTTCAGGCGGGATACAACGGAATTGGGCGTATTGGCGGTCACGTATTCAAGATCGAGGCACAATTCGGGGGATCGACTCCGGTATCCCACGATTACACTTATGCATCATACCCACTTCCATGAACCCGTCGCTCATGGTGCCCCGCTTATTCCGGATTACGCTGCGCGGTCGGAGCCAATCCGTAGGATGAGCAAACTCGCTCTGCTGGACGTGCTTGTGAGTGTCGTAGCGTCCCCTATCGTGATTCGGTTCATTCCGTATCGCGCGGCGGAGAGAGTTTTAGAGACAAGTGAATGGAGCATCCTGTTTTTCATGGTCCCGGCTCTGCTGACGCTCTGTCTCACACTGGTGACCATGCGTCGGCTTCGTAAACACGTATGGCTGCACGGGCGCGGTTTTGCGTTAACCGCGCTGACATTGAATCTCTTGTCCATTGCCTTCTTTCTAATCGTGGCCATTGGTGCGATGTTGATTGGTGGACCGGAGTAGGGGAAGGTTTTTCGGAACAAAAAAAGGGGGAGGCAGCAATGGGGCAGCAATGGGGACATTCCTGAATAGTCTTGCCCGCGCAGGCGGCGAGTCGGTACGCTGCGGCGCATGCCGCGCATCGCTCGCGTCGCCCCGGGGCGGAATCGTCTATCCAACGAAGCCAGTAGTACTGACCTTAAACATGGCGCTCGTCATTGCGACTGCTGCGCTGGGGTTGCATTGTGATCGAGATGATGAGGTGAAGTCCTCCCTGAAAGGCCAGTCCAACACGCCGTTGACCTTCTATGGAGTCGCCGTCGACGAATCCGGCCGGCCGCTTGAGGGAGCGGAGTTCCTTATCGAGGTCGAGGCCATCCCAGCCAACTGGAACTTCGATAACCGAGGCAAGCCTCACGATCTTTCGACGGTGAGCGCAACGAGCGGGCCGGACGGCAGATTTCAGTTCGACATCACTGGGCACATCTTGCGATTCAAGCGAGTGGAGCGCGACGGCTACCGGCACTTCTACGACCTCGACATTGGCGCTACGAACGCGGTCGACAACATGGCATACAGACTGAACGCCTGGAGTGACCGTTGGTATAGGTCCGACCGGGAGAACCCCGCAGTTTACGTCTTTGTAAGGGAAGGCGTGCGTGAGGTGTATGCGCTGCCGGCTCGTGGGGGATCGAACTCGGCCAATGGCAAACATTGGACCCTGAACAAACCGGGGTGGCCTGAGAAACCGTCGCTGAAGGACGTAGTGCAAAAGCAGACGTCGACGCACCCAACGACCAACCCATAGTTGAAAAATGCGGGAGCGGTCGCGCTTCGTGTCTTCGTGCCTTCGTGGTGAACTCTTTTTCTGCATTTCGAGTTTGAAAATTATCAGTCCCGCCGCGCCGCCGATTGCCGCTGCAAAGAATCCACTAAAGTCCTCATCTCGACTGTTCGAAAATTCATACTGACAACGCAGCCGTCATGACTCGCAGGCAAGTGTTTGGGCACGCCGCGGGAGGTCGTGCGGGCCGTGCGTTGTGCCTTTACGCCTCCGCTGCGTGCGGACGCGAGAGAGGAGAGGATCCAATGGCAAACAAAGATTGGATCAAAGCAAAAGAAGCCCAGCTGGTCACGCAGTGCCAGGACGTATCGGGCAAGATTTCGGCCGCGGCCTCGGACTATGACCTGACGGTTCCAGAAGCGGCCGCACTGGCGAGTGACACGTCGGCGTTCGTCAGCGCGTACGAAGCGGCGACGGACCCTGCCACCAAGACCAAGGTGACGGTGGAACTGAAGCGCCTGGCGAAGGTCGCACTGGTCGCACGGATGCGCGAGTATGGGCAGCGCATTCAGGCCAACAAGTCGATCAGCAGCGCGCTGAAGATCGGGCTGGGGCTCAATCCGCGCGATGTGGAGCCTACGCCGATTGAAAATCCGGTGACGGCGCCGGTCGTTTCGGTGCGCAGCGCGTTCAACTGGACGATCGACTGCCGGCTGGCCGACTCGCTCACCCCCAACAAGCGCGCCCGGCCGTTCGGCGTCGCCGGGGCGAAGATTTTCATCTTCATCGGCGAGGAGCCGCCGGCGGAGCTGTCCGCCTGGAAGTTCGAAGGGCTGAGCACGCGCAGCGCGTTCAGCGTCGTCCTGCCGGCGTCGACCGCGCCCGGGGCGAAGGTGTGGATCTGCGCCGCCTGGTACTCGCCGCGCGGAGCGAGCGGACCGGTCTCCTCGGCCGTCAGCGCGTACTGCGTCGGTGGAGTTTCGGCGCAAGCGGCGTAAGCGGGCCAGCGAAAGAGTTGCCAGTGGTCGGCTGCTAGTTGCCGGTGCGGAACCGGCGGCTGCACCACTGGCGGCTCTCACCCGCTTTTCACCGGCACTGTCAATTACCAACTCGCAACGTTGCCCTGCCATGCTTATCTTTCCGATCCAATTCCCGCGTCGCCCGCGCTCGCGCGGGTCTGGCAAGCTGCCCGCGCCGCCGCCGCCCGCGCTGGTGACGGTCGTCTCGGCCACGCTGATCGATTTTCACCAGGTGCGCTTCGTTTTCTCCGAGCCGGTTTCCTGTGATGGCTCGGGGAACGAGCAGATTATTATTACCAACGAGCTCGGGCCGGAGACGTCGGTGGAGAGCGTGCAGGAGAGCCCGACGGCGATTTTATTCTGGTTCGAGAGCGGGTTCATCGTCGTCGGCGATGCGTGGGACCTGATCGCCGTGCCGAGCGGGCTCGATTTCCACGGACGAACCTGCGCGGTGCCGCAGAGCGGCTTGATCGGCTAACGCGTTGGCCTTGCATTGGCAGTAAGGCGAGCGAGGCAGTTGGGCGCGCGAGACCGGCTTAATCATCGCCGTGGAGTCCACTCTCATTCATGCCGCAGCGCCTCGATCGGATCCAGCCGGGCGGCTTTCCAGGCCGGGTAGTAGCCGAAGATCAAGCCGACCGCGACGCAGACGCCGAGGGCGGCGAGGATCGCTTCCGGGCTGACCACCGTCGGCCACTCCAGCAGGCGGGTGACCAGCGTTGAAGCGGCGTGGCCGAGAATGATGCCGGCGATGCCGCCGATGAGGCAGAGGAGCAGGGCTTCGATCAGGAATTGCGTGAGGATGTCGCGGGCGCGCGCGCCGACGGCCATGCGCAGGCCGATCTCTCTCGTGCGCTCGGTGACGCTGACCAGCATGATGTTCATGATGCCGACGCCGCCGACCGCCAGCGAGATCAGCGCGACGCTCAGCAGCAGGTTGGTGATCGAGCGCGTGGTCGCCTCGAGCGTGCGCGCGATCTCCGTCGGGCTGCGCACGCTGAAATCGTCCGGCGCCGAAGCTTTCAGCCGGTGGCGGTCGCGCAGCACCGTGCTGATCTCGCGGATCGCGGGCGCGATCGATTCGGGCGACTCGGCCGAGACGTAGATGTCGTCCAGATCGTTGAAGCGGAAGACGCGCGGCGCGTTGGCGTTCTGCGCGGCGGATTGCTGCGGGTAGAGCGCGACGCCGCGCGACGGGTAGAGGTTTTGCAGCGAGTTGATCGTCTGCGCCGCCGCCGCTGATGAAGAGCCCGAGACGGCGGCGTCCTGGAACGCGGCCTTGTCGCCCGACAGCCGGTACTTGATCGTCGTCCACGGCGCGACGACGATGTCGTCCTGGTCGCGGCCCATCATGTTCGCGCCCTTGGCGCTGAGCACGCCGATCACGCGGACGTCCACGTTCTTCATGCGGATCTGCCGGCCGAGCGGCGATTGGCCGTCCGGGAAAAGCTGGCGGGCGACCGTCTGTCCGATCAGGCAGACCATCGCCCCGCGGCGGACGTCGTCGTCGGTGAACGACTCGCCCTCCGCGAGCGGCAGCCAGTTGCGCACCTGCAAATAATCCGGCGTCGATCCCTTGATCGATTGCACGCCCCAGTTGCGATTGCCGTAGACGAGCTGCGCGCGGGCGTCGACGCTCGGCGCCGCCCAGCGAACCGACGGGCACTCGCGCGCGATCGCCTCGGCGTCCTGCGGCGACAGCGTCATGCCGGTCCCCGCGCCGGCGCTCACACCGCCGGAGGATGACGAATCCGGCGTCACGCCGATCAGGTTCGCGCCCATGCCGGCGATCGTGCGCTGCACTGCCGACGATGCGCCCTGCCCGACCTCCACCATCGCGATGACCGCGGCGATGCCGATGATGATGCCGAGGCAGGTCAGCGCCGAGCGGCCGATGTTCCGTCCGAGGCTTCTCACCGCTGTCCGCAGGATGTTCCGCAACAGTCGCACCGATCGGTCTCCGATTCTTTTGATTCTTACGA
>JAXDMN010000280.1:0-34858 GCA_034666045.1 Phycisphaerales bacterium
CACCAATGACTCCGTCGTCTTCGCGCCGCGCGGGACGAGTTATCAGTTGAACCTGAAAACCGGCCGAAAGTATGACGGGCAGACGAACACGCCGGTCGAGGCGGTCATTCGCATCACGGCGCGGAAGGTGTGGACGGTGCCGAGCGGCGGGAATTTCATCGCGCCGATCATGGGGCCGCCGAAGATCGTGCAGGGGCGCGTCCGTGAGGCGAGCGAGACGCAGCTCATCGTTCACGCCGGCGCGACGTTCATCGTCGAGTTGCCGGCCGACGACAACGCGGTCGACCTGCCGAGCGGGCCGATCACGATCGGGCACATGGTGAACGTGACGGCGATGCCGGGCGCGATGATCGAGATCCTCGAGCGTCATGCGCCGTCGGCCAGCCCTGGCGTCGCGCATTTTGGCGTGCCGGGCGTCGCGGATACGGCTTAGGCGCGTTCAAAAAGCAAGTGGCTTGGGCGTCTCGCCCGAGCGTTCGCCGCGCCAGCGGCTCTTCAAAAGAGCGGCTGGCCGCCGCAGATGCTCGGGCAAGATGCGCAAGCCACGCTCAATTCAGGGTTCAATCGTCGATCAATTCGCCGCGGTAGTGGATTGACAGCCACGCGGCCAGGGCGGCGCTGGCGCTCCAGACGAGCTTGCCGGCGGCGTCGGCCCATTGGTGGGCGAGCAGGTCGAACATCGCGTTGTACGCCAGGATCAGACCGGCCAGCGACACGACCGCGATCGTGCCGATGATCGTGAGCCGCATCGTGCGGTTGAGGATGGCGTCGTTCGTGCGGCGGTTCATGGAGTTGTTCATGGAGTTGTGCATGGAGTTGCTCATGGGGCGTGTGTCCACGCCTCATCGGCCAGACCTGGCGAATCGTTGCAGATTTTTCGCCGGGTGGTTCTAATCACGCTCACCAACCATGACCCCGCGCGCGTACTTCCGGAACATCTTCGACAACGTGACCTCGATCGCCATCGGCATGAAGATCACGCTGAAGTACTGCTTTCAGAAGACAGTCACCGTCCAGTATCCCGAGCAGCACCTCACCTTCGCGCCGCGCTACCGCGGCATCCACGAGTTCGAGGCCAACAAGTGCATCGCCTGCGACATGTGCGCCAAAGCCTGTCCGGTGGACTGCATCTACATCGACAAGACCGCGCCGCGCAAGATCGACAAGAAAGTGGGCACGGCCGTCGGCGGCGAATTGCTGCGCTTCGCGATCGACTACAGCAAGTGCCTCTTCTGCGCGTTGTGCACTGAGCCGTGCCCGACCGACTGCATCCATATGGGCAAGCTTCACGACCTGTCGAGCTACACGCGCGAGGACGTGATCGTCGAGTTCGCCGAGATCGACAAGCAGGGTCTTCGCACGCCGATCCCGCTCTGGATGGAACGCAACCGGGATCGCATCGGCTGGGTGAAGGACGAGTACGACCGCGTCAAAGCCGGCAAGCTCGCCACCACGGCGGCGGATATTCCCGACGTGAAGTAGTATCCTCTGCGGCATGCGCTGCGCCGCTTTTTGTCTCGCACTTCTCGCGTTCCTTTCTCAAACAGCAATTGCCGTGACGCCGACCGCGGCGGAGCTGGCGCTGCGCCGCCGGTGGGTGGCGGCGAAGTTTGAAGGCATTGCGCCGGCGGGGGTGGGGCAGAATGATCCGCCACATCTCGAGGTGGCGGAGAATCATGATGCGGTGCAGCGCAACGCGCGCGGCGGGCGGGCGATGCGGGTCGGGACGGCCAAGTACACGCGCGGGTTGTACTGCCATGCGAACAGCCGGGTGATTTTGAAGAACCTGGCGGCGCCGGCGCTGCGGCTGACGGGGATCGCCGGGGTCGACAGCAACGATCAAACGTCCGGCGGACGCGGGAGCGTGGTGTTCATCGTCCGCGCGGACGGCAAGGAAATTTTCAAGTCCGAGACGCGGCGGGAAAATTCGCCGCCGCTGGCGATCGACGTCGACCTGAAAGGGGCGACGGAGATCGAGCTGGTCGTCACCGATGCGGGCGACGGAATCTCCTGTGATCAGGCGGATTGGGCGGACGCGAAAGTTTTATTGGGCGACGGCAGTGAATGGTGGCTGGGCGATTTGTCGATCCACGATCCGCGGCAACTGCGCGCGGACGTGCCGGGGGAGTTTTTCTCGTTCAAACTGGGCGGCACGCCGTCGAGCGTTTTTCTCAAGGATTGGAAGGTCGAGCGCGCGAGCGAGAAGATCGACGACCAGCGCACGCGGCGAACGGTGACGTGGCGGCAGCCGGGCGCGGGGCTCGTCGTGCGCTGCGTCGGGATCGAGTACGAAAAATTTCCGACGGTGGAGTGGGCGGTCTTCGTCAAAAACGCGGGTGGGAAAGATTCGCCGTTGATCGAGGAGCTGGCGGCGGTCGATACGCCGCTTTATCGCGATGCGGGCGGGGAATTTTTGTTGCATCACAGCACGGGAAGCCCGTGTTTGCCGACGGATTATCAGCCGCTGGAGACGGCGCTGCCGCCGCAGTTTTCCAAGCGGATCGCGACGGCGGGCGGGCGGTCGACGAACAGCGACTTGCCGTTTTTCAACATCGAGTGGGGCGGCGGCGCGTCGCGTGGCGCGATCGTGGCGCTCGGTTGGCCCGGGCAATGGGCGGCGACGTTTACGCGCGATTCCGCCAGCGGGCTGCGCGTCGTCGCGGGGCAGGAGCTGACGCGCTTCAAGCTCGAGCCGGGCGAGGAAGTGCGCACGCCGCTCGTCGTCATGCAGTTCTATGAAGGCGCCGTCGGCCGCGCGCAGAACGTCTGGCGGCGCTGGATGATCGCCCACAACATGCCGCACCCGGGCGGGCGAGCGATCGAGCCGATGACCGGGGCGTGCAGCTCGCACCAGGTCGAGGAAATGCTCCGCGCGACGGAAGAGAACCAGAAACATTTCGTCGATCGGTATCTCGCGGAAAAAATTCAGCTCGACTACTGGTGGATGGACGCGGGCTGGTACGTGAATACCGGATCGTGGACGAACACCGGGACGTGGGAGGTCGACACGAAACGTTTCCCGCGCGGGCTGCGCGCGGTGTCGGATCACATCCGCGCGAAGGGCGTCAAGAGTCTCCTTTGGTTCGAGCCGGAGCGCGTCAACGCGGGCACGAAGCTATTTCGTGAGCACCCGGAGTTTTTGTTGTCCAAGCCGGACGGCGGCGACAAGCTTTTGAATCTCGGCGACGAGCGGGCGCGGAAATGGGCGGTCGAAATGGTCGGCCGGACGATGACCGAGCAGGGGATCGATCTCTTTCGCAGCGATTTCAACATCGACCCGCTGCCGTACTGGCGCGCGAACGACGCCGAGGATCGGCAAGGCATCACGGAGATCCGCTACGTCGAAGGTTTTCTCGCCTACTGGGACGAGCTGCACGCCAGGCGGCCGAACCTGATCATCGACACGTGCGCCTCCGGCGGCCGTCGCAACGATCTCGAGACGCTGCGCCGCGCGGTGCCGCTGCTGCGGAGCGATTACATCCTCGAGCCGGTCGGCCAGCAGAACCACACGCTCGGCATCGCGCGGTGGATCCCCTACTACGGCACCGGCGCGAACTCGACCGATGCGTACGTCTTCCGCAGCCAGATGTGCCCGTGGTTCACCGCGTGCTACGACGTGCGGCGGACGGACCTCGACTACGACGCCTTGCGAAAACTCCACGGCCAATGGAAGCGCGCTGCGCCGCTGTTCATGAAGGATTTTTATCCGCTGACGCCGTACGCGACGGAGAACACGGCGTGGGTGGCGTGGCAGTTTCATGATCCGGAAACCGGCCAGGGCGTCGTGCAGGCGTTTCGCCGAGGCGAAAGTTTTTACGAGGCGGCGTCGCTGAAATTGCAGGGGTTGGACGAGACGGCGCGGTATGTGGTAACGGATGTGGACGGCGGAAAAGATCGCGAAGTGAGTGGGAGGGAGTTGAGCGAGGGGCTATCGGTGGCACTGAAGGCCCGCCCGGCGGCGGGGCTGATCATGTATCGCCGGGTGGAGTAGCGGGCTTGACGTGCTGGCGGAAGAAATCGATGACCGCTTCCTTTTCCATCTCGCCGCGCGCGACGCTCAGCACCATTTCCAAAGCGCGAGCGTGGCCGGCGTCGAAGCGAGAGCCATTCTGATCGAGGAACGCCAGTGCGCAAGCGAAGCCGGCGCGCTTATTGCCGTCGATGAACGGATGATTCGCAGCGATGTGAAAGAGGTAGGCTGCCGCCATTCCGTGTGGAAACTCGTGCAGCCATTCGCCGGCAAATGTGGCTTCGACTGTGCCGATAGCGGATTTCAAGAGTCCTTCATCGCGCACGCCGGCGCTTCCGCCATAGCGCGCAATCTGGTCCCGGTGCACGACGAGCACGTCATCGAAGGCGAGAAAGATAATCGCCACCCGCGCCCCTCATTCGGCGAGCTTCTTCAGAACCGGTTCCCACTCTGAGTTGACGCGCTCGAGCGTCTTGTGGAGGTCTGCGGCGGTGGACCGCTTCACTGCCCGGCTGATTCGAATCACCTTCCCGTCAGACGTGACGTCCAACAGCGTGTTCTCATCGATGCCCAGCTGTTGCAGGACTTTCGGATCAAATACCAGAGCAAACCCGCTCCCGTGTGGGACGAGTTTTACTGTCGGAATAGTTCCGGTTCCGGACATGTGCAATAACATACCATAGGCCGATTCATTCGCCGCGTCCGGCGTCGAGAAACGTGATGAGCGGAGAGGAAGACCGGGGGAGGAATCCCCCCGGCTTAGCTGGGCGGTTACAGGGCGGAGTGGCGATTCGCATGGCGGATGATGATCGGACGCTGTGCGGCTTCACGCAGCGCGCGAAATGCTGCGTGGCGCGCGCCCGGCGGGTAGAGTAGCGACCCGCATGCATTCGATCGGCACGTTGATCATCGGCGGCGGAGTGGCCGGGGCGTCGCTCGGATGCTCGCTGGCAGAACGCGGCGGTGGCGGGCAGGGCGTCGCGATCGCGGACGTCGACGTGTTCGGAAAATACAGCTCGTCGGAGCTCAACGGCGGCGGCGTCCGCTGCACGTTCGCCGAGCCGGTGAACATCAAGCTCGCCCTGGCGTCGACGCGGTATTACCTCGAGCACGCGAAGAAATTCGATTTTCGGCAGCGCGGGTATTTCTGGATGTACGACGAGGCGCTTTGGGAGGAATCGAAAAAATTCCTTCCGCTGGTACGCTCGTTCGGACTTCCGGTGGAGGAGATGACGCAGGCGCAGGTCCGGGAAAAATTCCCCGTGCTGAGCGATGTATCGGACCTCGCGGGCGCGACGTTTACTTCTTACGACGGACGACTCTCTCCGCACCGGTTGCGGATGCATTATCTGGACCATGCGCAGCGCGGGGGAGTGCAGTTGCTGGATCGGTGGGAGGTGGTTGCGATCGAGGGGGCCGGTGCGCCGTTCACCGTTCGGATGAAACGCGTTCCTCCGCGGTCGATCAAGAAGATTCTGACGAAAGATAATGACGCGAAGGCGCAAGCGACGGAGAGAGATGAACTCGTGGTTCGCGCCGAGCGAATTGTGAACGCGGCGGGTCCGTGGGCGCCGCGGATTGCGCGGCTTTACGGACGTGAGCTTCCGGTCACCCCGCTTCCGCGACAGGTTTACCTCTTGAAACATCCGGAAGTGAACCTGGAACCGCTTCCGTTTTTCCTCGATTACCCGCAGGACATCTACTTCCGCTTCTACGAGCGCGACCACGAATGCTGCACGCTCGTGAGCTGGAGCGATCCCACTGAGCCGACGCGCATCGATTACACGAACCACGGTGTCGCGTATTACGAGCAACACGTGAAGCCGCGGCTGACCAGGCGCATCGCGCAAATGCAGGATGCGGAGCTGGTCGGCGGGTGGGTGGGGCACTACGAGCTGTCGCCGGACAAGGGGGCGATCGTCGGCGCGGTGCCGGATCGCGGCGGGATCTTCAACTACTGCGGGCTGAGCGCGCATGGCGTCATGCAGAGCCGCGCGCTGGGCGAAGCGATGGCGGAATTGCTGATCCGCGGCGCCTGGCCGGCGGAGATGAACCTGGATGAGTTAAGTGAGTCGCGTTTCGGCACGAAGCTTTTGTCCGAGCCGATGTACGTGTAACGGCCGCGCGTTATCGGTCCTGTCCCGCTGCGGAATCCGCCCTAACAACATTGCGACAGCAGACGACCCGCCGCCCGCGCGTCACGCGCGGCACATCTTCCCCAATCCGATAACCATGCGCAGGGCGCACTTTCGTTCCAATGTTTGTTAAGGCATGGGTAGCGCACGTCGATGACACATAAGCAGGGCGTACCGCTTCTGCATCGTGCAGGGCCGGACCGCGCGGTTCAGCCCGGATCGGCAATTTCGCCGGCACGAAGGGGTTTGTGTGCGTGGGACCTACCACCACCAGGAGCAAAGGTCATGAAGACGCTTTTGAAAAATCTGATCACGGACGATCAGGGCGGCGAGGTCCTCGAGTACGCCCTGATTGCCGGTTTGATCGTGGTCGCCGCTATCTCGGTGATCATGTCGGTCGGCACGAAGGTGCTGGCGAAGTGGAATTCGGTCGACTCGCAGCTCTAGGAGTCAGCGTCCGGCCGGCGCGCTGCCGCAGTCGTGCGGTGCGTTAAGTCGGCGTGTCAGCCGGCCGATGTATGCGCTGTTCCCGGCGGTGTTCGCCGGGTGGTGCAGTCGTCGCGAGGACCAGCGGGTTCCGGCGGCAACACGGGTAACGAACGTTTCGTGTGCGCGAGCGTGAGCAGCGCGCGGGAGAGTGCGGGCCGCCAAGAAGAGCGGGCCGCGAGTGCGAGAGGAGTCGTGTCATGAACGCGTTGAAGAACTTTTTGACGGACGAAGCGGGCGGCGAGGTGCTGGAATACGCCCTCATCGCCGGCCTGATCATCGTCGGCGCCATCGTCGCGATCACTTCGGTCGGCACCAAGGTGCTGGCGAAGTGGCAGTCGGTCGACAGCGGCATGGGCACCTAACGTGCGCCTCGTCGTGGGTCTGATCGATCCCGAGCAAGCCGCACGGATGCGGCATGCAGCAGCGTGTGTTCAAACGTGAGGCACGGACGTGAACACCTACACGCTTTTATTGTGCGCACCGGTGTTGGTTCTGCTGGCGGTTGCGGCGTTTGTTGACTGGCGCATCCGGCGGATCCCGAACTGGCTGACGTTTACGCTGGTTCTGAGCGGTCTGGCGCAGAGCCTGATGCCGCAAGCGCTGGTTTCGCCCGGGAATGCGATCCTGGGCTGCCTCGCCGGTTTCGCGCTCACCTTCATGTTGTACGCGGTGGGCGCGCTCGGCGCGGGCGACGTGAAACTGCTCGCGGGCATTGGCGCGTGGTTCGGGCCGCAGGCGGCGCTGGCCGTCTTCGTCATCGAGGCCGTCATCGGGATGGTGATGGCGCTGATGCAGGCGGCGCACCAGGGCCGGACCGGGTTGCTGTTGAAGAACAGCGCGCTGGTGGCGGTGAACCTGGCGCACGTCAGCGACGTCGGGCTCGATCATGTTCGTCGTACGGGCCAGGCGTGCCGCAGCATCGACCGTCCGCTGCCTTATGCAGTGCCGGTGCTGCTGGCGGTGATGATTTTGCTGTTAGTCGGTCACGGATGATCGAAATAGAAACGCGCGGCGGAGCCGCTGGGCTCCCCGACCCCGCGGGCGAGAGCCGTGCGGCTTTGCCGCCGGTTTTTTGAGAGATGCGACCGTCATGCGGCAGCCAGACCAGTCGATCGTTCGCCGCCATCGCAGCCGCCGCCGCAGCGGCAACGCGCTGCTCGACCTCGCCTTCGTCCTTCCCATCCTTCTGATGCTGACCTTCGGCGCCGTCGAATACGGCTACGCGCTGTACGTAAAGCACGCGCTGCAAGGCGCCGCCCGAGAAGGGGCGCGCGCCGCCATCGTCGCGGGCGCGACGCCGGCGCAAGTGCAGGCCTCCGTCGACAGCGCGATGCAGGTGGCCGGCTTCCCACAGGCGAAGTACACCCGTCCGGCGACGATCACGCCGACCAACTGGGTCTCGTCGGCCGCGGGAACCGCGGTCACCGTGGAAGTGAAGGCGACCTGGAGCACGGTCGGCGTGCAGGTCCTGCCCCAGGTGATGGGCGGGATCAATCCGGCGAAGCAGCTCAAGAGCGCGACGACGATGCGTAAAGAGGGCTAGCTCACGCCGCCCGGGGGCCTCCCCGCGCGTCCGCGGCGCGTCCGATATCTCGACGCCCTCCTTAATTTCACATTCCGCTTAAACCGCACAAACCATCTGTCCGAACTTGAACAAGGGCGATAGCCGCGCACCCGATGTGGTGCCGCGCCCCGTTTACGGAGAGACGTCATGAACTGGAAGACATGGGTTCCGCTGGTGTTGGCGATCGTGCTCGGCTTGGTCGCTGCCAAGGCGGCGCACGACGTCATGTTGAAGAACAAGGGGACTGCCGGGAATAACGGCAAGTTCACCAAGATCGTCGTCGCCA
Source organism: Phycisphaerales bacterium (assembly GCA_034666045.1). Taxonomy (GTDB): domain Bacteria; phylum Planctomycetota; class Phycisphaerae; order Tepidisphaerales; family Tepidisphaeraceae; genus JAICTV01. The sequence goes on from JAXDMN010000280.1 coordinate 8,445, forward strand.
AGGCTGACATCCAGCCAGGCGAATCGCTCTCGGCGGACGACCTGACGATGGCGCAAATCGACACCGCACACGCGCCGGCGACGGCGTTCGACGGGGTGGACCGCCTGGTCGGCCGCGTCAGCGAGTTGCTCGTCGTCAAGGGCCAGCCCATCGTCGAGTCGATGCTCGCGCCGGTCGGCTCGGGCAGCGGCCTGCAGGCACTGGTCCCGACGGGCATGCGCGCGATCACGATCGAAGTGAACGAATTCAGCGGCGTCGCCGGTCTGATTACGCCCGGCTGCCGCGTCGACGTCATCGCCACCATGAACGACACGCAGGGCGACGCCCGCATGGCCAAGACGATCGTGCAGAACGTCAAGGTGACGGCGGTCGGTCAGCACACGGCGATGAACGAATCGGCGGCGACGCCGGCGCTGGCGCCGAACGAGATCATCAAGAGCGTGACCGTCCTGGCGTCGCTCGAAGACGCCGAGGCGATCGAGCTCGCCTGTTCGACCGGTCGCCCGCGGCTGGTGCTGCGTGGCGGACGCGATCAGGAAGTGAACGCGACGGTCGGCGTGTCGATGGCCGACCTCAAGGGCGGCAATGGGCGTCTGGACCCGGTCACGACGGTCGCGATCGCGCCGCCGACGACCACGCCGACGCAGGTGATCGCGGTCACGCCGCCGCCGAAGACCGTGCGTTCGACCGTCGCCGCCGTGCCGCGCCGGATGGTCCGGGTGATCCGGGCCGGGCGGGTCAGCGTCGTCTCACTGGCGGCGCAGGAGCAGGTCCCGTCGAACGGGACCGACTTCGGGCCGAGCGAGGAGATGCCGGAGGACGCGGTCGGCACGATCGACATCTTTGGGAAGTAGCGGAAGCAGCACCGGGAGAGGGAGTCACGGATTGGCTGGGGGAGCGAGAAAAGAGCGCGTCAAAGAGAAGGGCGCGCCGCTGGGACAACGCAAGCACAAAGGATTGGCCTCATGATCCAGATGAAACGAAACGCGCGCCGTACGCTCCGCAAGTTGTCGCTCGCCATCGGCGCGGGCGCCGCGATGGCATTGTTCGTCGCCGCCGCGACCCCGGTAGCTGGGCAGGCTCCGCGCAGCGTGACCGGCACTGACACTACCACGACCACCGCGACCACGCCCGTGCAGCGCGCCAACCGTCTCGTCGCCGAAGGCGTCGAGCAGGACGGCAGGGTGCGGTTGATGGTCAACAAGACGACCGTCATCACCACGCCGCAGCCGTTCAAGCAGGTCAGCGTCGGGAATCCGGAAGTCGCGGATGTCACGATCGTCGGCCCGAACAACGTGCTGGTGACCGGCAAGCGGCAGGGCAGCACGCAGTTGATCATCTGGGACGACAACAACCGCTCGCAGGTCGCCGACGTCATTGTCGGCATGGACCTCGAGGCGTTGCAGAGCGACCTGAGCGCGACGTTCGGGAACGTGAAGGTGCAGGCGACGAGCATGAACGGCGCGATCGGGCTGCGCGGGCAGGTCCGTGACCTCAAGACCGCCGAATCGATGGTCGCGATGGCCCAGCAATACAGCCCGCGCGTGCTCAACATGCTGGAGATCGCCGGCGGGCAGCAGGTGATGCTGCAGGTTCGCTTCGCCGAGGTCTCACGCCGCGCGACGAATGCGCTGGGCGTGAACTTCGCGACGTCGGACGGGATCTTCGGCATCGGCAGCAACATTGGGCAGAACGCGCCGTCCGGGTTCGCCGCCACGCCGGGCGACGCGAACTTCCCGGGCCCGATGACGACCAACACCGGCGCCGGCGTGACGCTGTTCGGCGGCGGGGCGGCGGGCAATGCCGCGTTCCGATACTTCGTGCAGGCGCTGCGGCAGAACAACCTGCTGCGCATCCTCGCCGAGCCGAACCTCGTCGCCATGAGCGGCCAGGAAGCCAGCTTCCTCGCCGGCGGCGAATTTCCCGTGCCGGTGCCGCAAAGCGGCGTCGGCGGCGGGGGGACGATCACGGTGGAGTACCGCGAGTTCGGCGTTCGGCTGAACATGGTGCCGCTCGTGCTCGGGGACGGGCGAATCCGCCTGAAGCTGAACCCGGAAGTCAGCGACCTCGATTTTTCCAGCCCGCTGGTCATCCAGGGCAGCCGTATTCCGATCGTGAACAAGCGCACGGTCAGCACGACGATCGAGCTGGCGGACGGGCAGTCATTCGCGATCGCCGGCCTGCTCGACCATTCCGTGAACGCGACGAAGGACGTGACGCCGCTGCTCGGGGACATCCCGGTGCTCGGCGCGCTCTTCCGCTCGGTGCGTTACGAACGGCGTGAGACGGAGCTGGTCGTGCTCGTGACGCCGAAGCTCGTCGAGGCGATGGACCCGAACCAGGTCCCGCCGCTGCCCGGGGAAACCTGGCGGCATCCAAACGAGCTCGATCTTTTCCTGAATCAGGACATTGGCAGCGAAAGCGCGGTCAAGCCGGATGGTGGGGATATGACGCCTGCGACCGGACACGGTCGCACCGCGGCCGCGGGGGCAGTCCCGAACCGCTATCACGGCGCCTACGGCTTTACGCCGCCGCCCGAGCAGCAGCCGTCGCGTTCGCAGACATCGCAGCAGCCGCAGCGCTCTGCGAGCACCGGCGGTCCGGAATAGCCGAAGAAGAGAGATGAGAGAGGGCGTTTGTCCGTTGCGTTCGTGACCGCCGTCGGGCCGCGGGCAGGGAAGAGAGTGAGTGAAATGTACGTGCAGCTCAACAGTGTCATCGTCGACAGCGACACGGGTAACCGCCAGGAGCTGGCGACGTTCCTCGGGCAGTTCGGGGTTCACCCGATGGCCCAGCTTTCGAACATCGATGGCCTGTCGGCGTTGCTGAACCGCGGCGACGCGCCGCAGTTGGTGATCGTCAACCTCGACCCGAATACGCACGAGAACCTGCGTGAGATCGGCAAGCTGCCGCGCGAGTTCCCGAACATCAGCTTCTTCGTCATGAGCCAGACGCTGGACGCCAACCTGCTGATGGAGGCGATGCACCTCGGGGTGAAGGAATTCATCCCGCTGCCGATCGCCGAGGAAAAATTCGCCGCCGCCGTCGAGCGCGCCGCTTCGGCGCACGGGATGGGCAAGCGGGCGCGGATCATCCACGTGGTGCCGACGATCGGGGGATGCGGATCGACGACGATCGCCTGCAACATCGCGGCGCTGCTGGCGCAGAAGCACAAGACGGCGCTGCTCGACCTGGACCTGATCGGCGGCGGAGTCGCCAGCTACTTTGACGTGCGGCCGCGCTACACGCTGTCGGACGTGATGGAGTCGGCCGAGAAGGTGGACAAGCAGTTGCTCGACAACGCGCTGGTCGTTCACGGCAAGAGCCGCCTGGCGATTTTGGCTCGGCCGGACCAGCCGGAAGACACGCAGCGCGTGAACCAGGCGGCGTTCCAGCGACTGAACAACGTGCTGGCGCGCATGTTCGACTACGTGGTGATCGATTCGGTGATGAGCATCGATCCCGTTTACGCCGACGCGATCCGCAGCGCGGACGTGAACCTGATCGTGATGCAACTGAACATTCCGTCGGCGAAGAACGCCGAGCGGTTCGTCGGCGCGCTCCGCCGCATGGGAATCGACGCGGCGAAGATCAAGATCGTCGTCAACCGCTACGTGAAGAAGGGTTGCGACATCGAGCCGGACGAGGTCGAGAAGGCGCTGGGATTGAAGATCACCTGGATGATCCCCAACGACTTCAAGAACGCGATCGCCGCCATCAACTATGGCGAGCCGGTCGTGCTGCGGGCGCCGCGGTCGGAAATCAGCATGAGCCTGATGGGACTGGCGGCCCAGTTGTCCCAACAGGTAGCGAAGAACGCGGCGGCGTAAGTACGAGTTTGCCCGAAAGGCTTTTGCGATGGGTTTGTTCACGAAAAATAAGGCTGTCGTGCCGCCAGCTCCTCCCAAGCTGGGTCAGGACGGGTCTGACATCGTCGCGCCGCCGGGCAGCATGGTGCAGCAGCCGGCGATCCCGTTGCCGCCGCAGCCGCCGCCGCAGGCGCCGCTAGGCGAGCGCGCGGTGTACATGCAGCAGCTCCGCGTGCGGATTCACGGGCAGCTCGTCGAGCGCCTCGACGTGCAGAACCTCAAGACGCTGCCGCCGGATACCGTTCGCGCCGAAGTTCGCATCCTCATCCGCGAGCTGTGCCAGAGCGAAAAGGGATTGCTCACGTCCAACGAGCAGGAAAAGCTCATGGACGACGTCATGGACGAGACGTTCGGTCTCGGGCCGCTCGAAACGCTGCTGAAGGACCCGTCGGTCAGCGACATCCTGGTGAACCGTTTCGACCGGATCTACGTGGAAAAGCGCGGCCGGCTGGAACGCGCGGAAGTGCGCTTCCGCGACAACGCGCACCTGCGTCAGATCATCGATCGCATCGTGGCGCAGATCGGGCGTCGCGTGGACGAGATCTCGCCGATGGTCGATGCGCGTCTCGCCGACGGCAGCCGCGTGAACGCAATCATTCCGCCGTTGGCGCTCGACGGCCCCGCGATGTCGATTCGCCGCTTCGGCGCCAAGCCGCTGCAGCTCGAGGATTTGATCCGCCACGGCGCGTTTCCGCCGCCGGTGATGGATTTCCTCGCCGCCGCCGTGCAGGCGCGATGCAACGTTCTCATCAGCGGCGGCACCGGCTCCGGTAAGACGACTTTGCTGAACTGCCTGAGCCGCTACATCCCGGCGGACGAGCGCGTGATCACGATCGAGGACGCGGCGGAATTGCAATTGCAGCAGCCGCACGTCGTCCGTCTCGAGACGCGTCCGAACAATATTGAAGGCAAGGGCGAAGTCTCGCAGCGCGACCTGGTTCGCAACTGTCTGCGCATGCGTCCCGACCGCGTGATCATCGGCGAATGCCGCGGCGCGGAAGCGCTCGACATGCTCCAGGCGATGAACACGGGTCACGAAGGCTCGATGACCACCGTTCACGCGAACAACACGCGCGACGCGCTCGGGCGACTGGAAATCATGGTCGCGATGTCCGGCTTCGACCTACCGACCAAGGCGCTGCGGCAGCAGATCGCCAGCGCGATCCAGATTGTCGTGCAGTCGCGCCGGCTGACCGGCGGCAAGCGAAAGGTCGTCAGCGTCAGCGAGATCACCGGCATGGAAGGGGAGCTGATCACGATGCACGATCTGTTCACCTTCGAGCAGCGCGGCGTGGACGAGGACGGGCACGCGATCGGCTATTTCCGCGTGCATGGCATCCGTCCGCGCTGCGCGGACCGGATCGAAGCGCGCGGGCTGCGGCTCCCGCCGGACCTGTTCGCACGACGAGAGATCGAGACCGGCTGATGCGCTAAATGAGGTAGAGGAGCACGCGACACATGGAAAGCCTGTACGTACCCATCCTCACCGCCGCCGCCGTCGCTCTGTTCATCTGGAGCGTCGCGACCGCGATCAAGGGCGTTCTCAACAACGAGAAACGCCACCTGCAGGAGCGTTTGCGCGACGAAGCGCAGGGCAAGCGCAGCAGCGGCAGCCAGCGCGGCGGGAGCGCGCAGCTTCCCCTCTCGATCACGCGCGACAACAACGAGGCCGCCGGCGCCAGTGCGCTGCTGGCGCGCTGGCGTCCGCTCGAAGGACTGCACCGCGCCGTCGTGCAGGCCTATCCGAACATGACCGTCGCGACCTTCGTCGTCATCGCCGGCACATCCGCCGCGATGATGTTCGTCTTCGCGACGCTGATGACCAGCAACGAAATCATCTCGGTGGTCGCGGCCGGGCTCGGGGCGTACTTCCCGTTCCTGATGCTCGGCCAGAAGCGCGCAAGGCGGCAGCGCCAGCTCGCGATGCAGCTCCCGGAAGCGCTGGATTTCCTCGCCCGCGTGCTCCAGGCGGGGCACTCGTTCTCGACGGGCATCCAGATGATGTCCGAAGAGCTCCCGGACCCGCTCCGCAGCGAGTTCCGACGCTGCTACGAGCAGCACAGCCTCGGGCAGCCGCTGGAAGATTCGCTGAAGGACATGGCCACGCGCATCGAGTCGACCGACTTCGCGTTCTTCATCACGGCGGTGCTGATCCAGCGTCAGACGGGCGGCGACTTGTCGGACGTGCTGAAGAACATCAGCAGCATGATCCGCCAGCGCATCCGCCTCGCGCAGCACCTCAAGGCCAAGACCGCCGAAGGGCGCTTCACGGGGTACATCCTGGTGGCGTTCCCGGCGGTGATGTTTGTCGTCGTTTCGTTCCTGAACCCGGCGTACGCCCACAACCTGACCGGCACCACGACCGGTCAGAAGATGCTGGGGCTGGCGTTCGGGTTGCAGATGCTCGGGCTGTGGGCGATTCGCAAGCTCACGACCGTGAAGATTTGAGAAGGTGTGCGTCATGAACGTTCTTGCCATGAACAGCAGCGAACTGCTCCTGATCTTCGGGTGCTTCGGCACCGTCTCGATGATGATCTTCTTCGTCGCGCGGATCGCCGTCGGCGCCGGCGCCGACACCAAGCTGCGCGACCGCCTCAGCGCCAATCCCGCGGCGCAGGCGCCGCAGGTGCAGAAGAGCAGCGGCATGCGCTCGACGCTCCAGTCGATCGGTCAGGCCGCCGCGCAGCCGTTCATGCCCAAGAACCGCGAAAAACAATCAAGCCTGCGCAAAAGCCTCGGCTTTGCCGGCATCTACTCACCGGCGGCCGTTCGTGCGCTCGCGGGGTTCAAGGTGATCCTGCTGGTCGCCGGCGCGATCGGCGGATATTTCCTCGGTGATCTGCTCGGGATCGGCGGCATCGGTGGAATCTCGCTCGGCGGGATCATCGGTTACCTCGCGCCGGGCCTCTGGCTCAGGCAGCAGATCCGGGCCAACCAGCAGCAGCTTCAGTACGGGCTGGCGGACGGGCTTGACCTCATGGTCGTCTGCGTCGAAGCCGGCCTGACCGTCGACTCGGCGATGCAGCGCGTCGGGCAGGAGCTGATGATCGCGCACCCCGCGATCAGCCGCGAGCTGGCCATCACGTACATGGAAACGCGCGTCGGGCTCTCGCGCCAGGACGCGCTGAAGAATCTGGGCGGCCGCACCGGTTCGGCGTCACTGCAATCGCTGGCGGCGATGCTCACGCAGGCGGACCGCTTCGGCACCTCGATCGCGGGGGCGCTGCGCATCCATGCCGACACGATTCGCCAGGCGCGCCAACACGCCGCCGAGGAAATGGCCGCCAAGGCGTCGGTCAAGATGAGCTTCCCCCTCGTGCTGTTCATCTTCCCGGCGACGTTCATCGTGCTGGCTGGTCCGACCGTGATCGGACTGATGAACAGCGGCATGCTCTAGACGAACAACGATTTATGCGTCAAGGATGATCTGGTTTCGATCGATGAAGGTGAGGTCCATGATGAAGCTGACGAAGAAGAATACGACCCTGCTGATTGCCGCGGCCGCCGTGGCGGCGCTGCTGACCATCGGCTGCAACAACGACAAGAAGGAAGTCGGCATCAATGCCATCTTCAAGTCGGACGGCGAGGAGCGCGTGAGCAAGTTCGTCGACGTCCAGGCGTCGAATGGCGCGCGCGCCGACGGCATGCTCTTCGCGCATCACTTCACGGCCGGGCACCTGAACAGCCTCGGCCGCAGCAAGGTGCTGCTGATGCTCGAAGACGCCGACAACGACAAGCCGGCGATTGTCCACCTCGTTGACGCCGGCGAAGGCGATCTCCTCGCCCAGCGCAGGGCGTCGGTCGAGCTGTACCTGAAGACGACCGAGGGCCCGAACAAGCTCGCGTTCCACCCGGCCGCGCCGAACCTGATCCGCTTCTCGAAGACCGAGAGCGGGCAGATGGACGCAGAGGCTGCTGCTGCTCCGTCCGCATCGGCGGGCGCGGCGCCGATGATGCCGCAAACGAAATAGGGTGTCTTCCGGAGCGGGAGAACCCTGTTGCCACTGAGGGCACGATACGGGGCGGGCTGAATAAGCCCGCCCTGTTGCGTTGGGGTCCGCGAGTAATCCGACATTTCTCCCTGACCCCGGTCCCGCCGGTGGAGCTTGTCATCCTTCCAAGGTTCGTGCAGTCACTGCACAATCCCCTTCGTCAATCGCAAAAACACGTCTTCCAGCTTCAACTGCTGCGGCGCGATGCTGTGGATCGGGATGTGACGCGCGATCAGCAGCTCAATTAGAAATCCGTGATGCATCTTTGTGTCGCGCAGCGTGACGAGCAGCTCGCCGGTGGGGCTGGCGTTGCCGTTGTTGCCGTTGCTGCGGTCGACGCGCTCGACGCGCGGGTCTTGCTGCATCGCGGCCTGCGCGGCGGTTGCGTCGCCGACGATCTGGACGGCGATGATCGGGTGCACGCGGGCGCGCTGCATCAGGTCTTCGATCGTGCCGGTGACCAGCAGCTTGCCGCGCTCGATGATGCCGAGCTTGTTACAGAATTCGCCGAGCTCAGAGAGGATGTGGCTCGAAATGAGGATCGTCTTGCCGAGGCGCTGAAGCTCCTTGATCAGCTCGCGGATCTCGATGCGCGCCCTCGGATCGAGGCCGCTCGCCGGCTCATCGAGTAGCAGGATCGGCGGATCGTGCACGAGCACGCGGGCGAGGCCGAGGCGCTGCTGCATGCCGCGCGAGAGCGAATCGACCAGCGCGTCGCGCTTGTAATTCAGATCGGTCAGCTCGAGCACGTCGGCGACGACTTTTTTGCGATCGCGGCGGCCGATGCCGTACGCGCTGGCAAAAAATTCGAGGTATTCCGTGACCGTGAGGTCTTCGTAGACGCCGAAAAAGTCCGGCATGTAGCCGACGTTGCGGCGGACGAAGTCGCCGTTGTGCATGACGTCGCGGCCCATGACTTCGCCGACGCCGCTGCTCGGTTTGAGCAGGCCGGCGAGAATTTTCATCGTGGTGCTCTTCCCGGCGCCGTTGGGGCCGATGAAGCCGAAGACGTCCCCTTTTTCCAGCACCAGATCGAGATGGTCGAGCGCGGTGAGCGGGCCGTAACGCTTGGTGAGCATGCGCGTGACGATCGCGGGCTGGTCGGCGCGCGCGAGCGAGACCGGCGGGGGCGACGCCGCGGCGGGCGCGGTTTTCGACTCGGCGGCGGGTTGCTCGACAACGCTGTCTGTCATTCGGATTCTCCCCACCTCAAGGTTACTGCTGCGGCCGCATCGTCACCAGCGCGCGGACGACGCCGATATGCGCCGTTTGCGGATTCTCCACGCCGTTCAGCTTCAGTCGCTCGCTGGGCGGCGATTCGAACATCGCGTAGACGCACGCGACGTCGTCACGGTCGCCGAGTTGCTCGTCGATGCGCAGCGAGCGCAGGTCGCTGACGCCGTTGAGCGATTGCGGCGTCGGCCGCGTCGTTGGGTAGTTCTGTTGATAAAGGGCCCACTGCTCCTGGTCGCTCATCTGCGTCGTCGCCGCCAGCGTTCGATCGATGACGAGTTCGGCGGCGACCTGCATGGTGGCGCCCGGCTCGATGACGCCGTAGAGCTTCGCGATGCCGTCGCGCGTGCGGACCATGATGTTGATCATCGGGACCGCAGCGCGGTTGGTGATGGTTCCGCTGATCGCGCGTCCGCCGGGCACGCGGATGAGCTGCGCCTGCACCATCGCCGGCTCGGCGCCGATCTGCTGTCCTTCGATGAAGCGGACGTTCCAGACGTTGATGAGCATCGGCAGCGGGCGGTTGCCGCGATAATCCTGGTGGCAGGGGATCTCGGTCAGGAGTTCGCTTCCGCCGTAGGAGTTGATCAGCGACGCGGTCCGCCACCAGCCGTACGGCGACATCTCGAGGTCGTAGTTGGTCGTGCGCGGCGAATAGATTCCGGCCAGATCGATCGCGGCGACGCGCGCGCCGCCCGCCTCGTCGATGAGGCTCGCGGTGCGGAAGTGGACTTCGCCGCTCTTGAAGATGTGGCCGATGTAGATCGAACCGAGCGTGACGACGCCGATCCAGCCGGTGATCGTCACCCAGGTCCATGGCTGTTTCCCGAGCCACTTGAGAACGAACCAATCGACCGGCCCGACGATGAGCATCATCGCGATGAGCACGACGGCGACGTACGCGAACCCGAAGTTGCCGGCGCCGGGGACGTCGCCGATCCAGTCGAGCGCTTGCCGCACGGCGACGGCGCGGCGCGGGTCGTTGCTCATGCCGTAGTTGTTTCGCGTGTTGTTATCGATCTCGGCCGGCACGACGGCGAGGCCTTTCAGCGTCGCGCGCCAGAACGCGAGGGCGTTGTTCTGATCGTCAAACGTCAGCGTTGAGACATCGACCGGCAGGAGCATCACCTGCCCCATGCCAACCCAGTGCCGCAGCGCCTTGGGGCCGGAGGGATCAAAGAGCGGCGTCGCGCGCGCATCCGGGGCAGCGTCGGGCAGATCGCGGCCGGTCAGCTTGCCGAAACGCGCGGGCAGACCGGCCTTCTTGATGACGGCGGGATCGATGTCGAGCTGCCGGATTTCGCCGAGCCGCGCGGGGAAGATCTCGCTCAGCGGTCCGATCGGCGGCGCGGGCGACGCGCCCGGGACGACCACGAGCATCCCGCCGCCGCGCACCCAGTCGGCCATCGCGCCCTGCTGCTCGATGCTCAGGCGCGCGAGGTCCGGCTGGTTCAGCAGCAGGACGTCGATGCTCTCGTATCCGACCGGCGTGATCGGCAGGCGGCTGGGGGCGATGAACGCGGTCGCGATGTTCTGGTGGCGAAGCTGCGACTGTAGCAGGCGCTCGCCGCTCGCGCTGCCGCTGATGACGATGAACAGATTCGCCGGCGGGACGGTCTCCGGGCCGCCCTGGCCGGCATAAGCGGGGTAATCGCTGATGACCAGGTGTTCCAGCCGCCGGCCGGTGTTGGCGTCGCGCACGGTGACGGTGGTTTCATCGAGCCGATACGACAGCGGCGCGTACAGCGGGACGGTCACCGGCTGGGGACCGATCGCCAGGCCCTGCTGGACGTTGAGCGCGTACCGGCGGTCGGTCGGGCAATCAATTTCGACAACCACCTGCCGCGGGGCATCGTCCTGGAGCGTGATGAACAGCGGTGTCCACTTGCCGGCGCGGAACTTGTTCTCCCACCCGACTTCGACGTCGATCTTGACCTTGGCGAAGGCGGGGGCGGCGAAGCAGCAACAGGAGATCAGCATCGCCAGCAGGGTGATGCAAACGTTCCGCCTGGGCATGTTGCGATTGCGCGGCATGAGCGCGGGAGATTCTAATCGTTCGGACAATCGAAAGAGAGATGTCCGCGCGGGCAGCCGACAGGACGCAGAAATTGACCCAAGCGCTGCGTTTTCAGCGTGCTAGATACCGGAACCGTCCGACTCGAGGTGCAGACCGCACTCGAGCTTGCCGGTGCCGGACCAGCGGCCGGCGCGGGGGTCTTCACCGATCTGGATCGGGCGCGTGCAACTCAGCGGGTTGCAGCCGATCGAGGCGTAGCCCTGGTCGAACAGCGGGTGGTAGGGGAGGTCGTGCTGCTTCATGTACTGGTGAATATCTCGCCGGCTCCAGCTCAGCAGCGGTGAGACGGCGTAACAGTTGAAGCGGCGGGACCATTCGACCGGCTTGCGATCCGCGCGCGTGTCCGCCTGCTGGCGACGGATGCCGCGCAGCCAGGCGCGCGGTTTGAGCTCCTGCATGGCGCGGTCGAACGGCTCGTTCTTGTTGATCTCGCAGCAGCGCTCGACGTTGGTGCGAAACGTCGGATCGACCTCGCCGGCCTCCTTCAGGTAGGCGATCGGGTCCTGGCGGGTGCGGTAGGTCCAGATGTTGAGGTCGAAGCGGTGGCGGAGCGTTTCGAGGAATTGATGGGTTTCGGGAAACAGGTAGCCGGTGTCAACGACGATGACTTTGATGTCCGGCTTGGCGCGGGTGGCCATGTGGAGCAGCAAAGCGGACTCAGCCCCGAAAGAGGAGGACATGACCAGCCCCTCGCCGAACTCCCGGGCGGCCCAGTCGACGACCTGCCGCGGCCCGTAAGTATCGAGAACGGCGTTGGTTGCGATCAGATCAAAGGCTTGTTCCGCGGCGGCCAGCATAATCTCCTAGTTTCCTATAGGAATAACATAGGATTCATCGCCCGCACCTGTCAAGGTGGTGAACCCAATGCCCTTTGTGGCGGTATTACTCTTTAGCCGCCTTGACCGATTGTGGCGGCATCTCAATACTCTGGCCGATCTTGTAGGACCTATGCGACGAACGCGGCATGTAATCGCGGTGATGGTGGTGGCGACGGCGCTGTGTGCCGACCGCGCCGTCGCATCCGCGCCGCAAGCCCGCACCACCCCGAATCGATCGCTCGCATCGCGCATCACCACGAGCTTCCGTCAGACCGTTCCGTCTGTGCGACTGCAACCGTCGCGCACGATGGAATCGCCGGCGAGTTTTCCGCTTCCGATCTGCGAAACCGCCAGCGGCGTCCGCAGCCAGTTCTCCCCCTTTCAATTCCGACTCCCGCCTCCGCTCCGCTAAGCAATCGCTCCGTCTCTGATCATCTGCGCGCGCAGACTCACGCGCCTTAATCGCAAATTGCAAATCGCCAATCGCAAATAAGAAGAGGTCGTCATGCAAGCCACCGTTGGAAAGGTGCTGACCAAGATTTTTGGCAGCCGCAATGAACGTCTGCTCAAGCGCTATCGCAAGATCGTCGATCAGGTGAACGCCCTGGAGTCGGATGTCGCGAAGAAAAGCGACGACGAACTGCGCGCCCGCACCGCCGAGATGCGCGAACAAATCCGCACCGGAAAAATCCGCGCCGGCGACGTGCTGCCCGAGGCGTTCGCGATCATCCGCGAGTCGATGGATCGTCACATCGGCATCCGCGAAGTCTTCAACCCGGAGCAGACCGAGTTCGACCCGGACAAGCTCGACGACGACATGCTCGAAGCGTACGACGTCGTGCAGCGCGACATGATCTCGACCGGGCAGAGCTGGCAGAGCGTCAAAATCCCCGTCGCGATCTACGCCGCCGTCCGCAAGCTGTATCCCGAGTCGCGCCCGCCGTTTCGCGCGCGGCCGTTCGACGTGCAGCTCATCGGCGGGATGGTTTTGTACGAAGGCAAGATCGCCGAGATGGCGACCGGCGAAGGCAAGACGTTCGTCGCGCCGCTCGCGTGTTACATGAAGATGCTGGAAGGGCACCACTCGCACGTGGTGACGGTGAACGACTACCTCGTCCGCCGCGACGCCAACTGGATTCGCCCGGCGTTCGAGAACCTCGGACTGACGGTCGGCTACATCCAGCAGGACATGGAGCCGGGCGGCGAAGCGCGGCGGAAGATGTACGAGTGCGACGTGACGTACGGCACGAACAGCGAGTTTGGCTTCGATTACCTGCGCGACAACATGAAGGTGAGCGCGGCGGAACAGGTGCAGGGCTCGCTCGATTACGCGATCGTCGACGAGGTCGACTCGATCCTGATCGACGAAGCGCGCACGCCGCTGATCATCAGCGGCGCGGCCCACGACGATGCGCCGAAATATCGCAACGCCGACGCCGTCGCGCGCAAGTTGCTCGAGTTGGCCAAGCCGTATGACGAGAACGAGCGCAAGATCGAAGCGGCGAAGCGCGTCATCAAGGCATCTGAAGGCGACGCCGACAAGGCCGCGTCAAAAGAGGAGAAAGCCAAGGCCCGGCAGCGCGGCGAAGAGGCGCAGAAGCAGCTCGAAGAGCTCGAAGAAAAGAAGAAATCGCTGACGCAGTACTACGAGGTCGAGCTCGATCGCAAGAGCGTCCACATGACGCACGAAGGCATCGCCGCTGCCCAGGATGCGGCGGGCGTCGGGTCGTTCTACGTCGGCAACAACATGGAGTGGCCGCACCTGATGGAGCAATCGCTCCGCGCCCACGTCGTGTACGAGCGCGACAAGGACTACGTCGTCGAGCGCGGCCGCGACGGGCAGATGGAAGTCGTCATCGTCGATGAATACACCGGCCGCAAAATGGTCGGCCGGCAGTGGAGCGACGGCTTGCACCAGGCCGTCGAAGCCAAAGAGCGCGTGCCGATCAAGACCGAGACGCAAACGCTCGCGACCATCACGCTGCAGAATTTCTTCAACCTCTACAAGGCCAAGGCCGGCATGACCGGCACGGCGATGACCGAGGCGGAGGAATTCACCAAGATTTACCGCCTCGAAGTCGTCACGATCCCGACGAACCGCCCGGTCGTGCGCGAAGACAACGAAGACCGCGTCTATCGCACCGCCAAGGAAAAGTGGGACGCGATCCTCGAAGAGATCAAGGACATCTCCGACAAGGGCCGGCCCGTTCTCGTCGGCACCACCAGCGTCGAGAAGAGCGAAATGCTCTCGACGCTGCTCAAGCGCAAGTACGGCGTCGAGCATGAAGTCCTCAACGCCAAGCAGCACGAACGCGAGGCGCTGATCGTCGGCAAGGCCGGCATGCAGCACGTGAACCATCACGGCGAAACGGTCGGCAACGTCACGATCGCGACGAACATGGCCGGCCGCGGCACCGACATCAAGCTGTCGAAGGAAACCACGGTCGGCGGCGGACTGCACGTGATCGGCACCGAGCGTCACACCGCGCGGCGCATCGACAACCAGCTTCGCGGCCGCGGCGGACGACAGGGCGATCCCGGCTCTTCGCGCTTCTACGTCTCGCTCGAAGACGAGCTGATGAAGCTGTTCGCCGGCGAGTGGACGATAAAGGTCCTCGGCTGGCTCGGCATGGAAGAAGGGATGGCGATCGAGGACAAGCGCATCAGCAAGGGCATCCTGCGCGCGCAGAAGAAAGTCGAAGAGCGAAATTACCTCGCGCGGAAAAACCTGCTCGAATACGACGAGGTCGCGAACCACCAGCGCACGAATTTTTATGGCATGCGGCAACAGGTGCTCGAGGGGCGCAACATCGACCAGATCATCTGGACGATGATCGGCGAATCGATCCAGGACGCGGTCGACAAGTACATCACGCAGGATTACGTCGCCGCCAACGTCGCCGAATGGGCGCGGATCAATTTCGAGGTGAACCTCGACGCCGCCGACTTCAAGGGCTACCGCTCGTACGAAGACATCGAGCCGTTCGTGAAGGACCAGGCGCGCACGGAAGCGACCACGTCCATCACCGCCACGCTCGGCGAATTCACCGGCGAATCGGAAGAAGACCGCACCGCGTGGGACACCAAGGGCCTGCAATCGTGGGCGATGAGCCGCTTCCAGGTGAACCTGTCGCAGGCGCAGATCCGCAGCATGGATTTCTACGAGCTGGAGGAAAAGCTGCGCAACAGCGCGATCGAGCAGATCGACAAGCGCGATTGCGTCGGCATCCAGAAATACCTCGAGCCGCTCTTCGCCGAGCGCGAGCTGGCGCGATGGGCGAACGAGAAGTTCGGCGTCGAGATCGATCCGCAGGAATTTCTCGCGTCCAGCAAGGGCGGCCGCAACACGCGCAACGCCGCCGGCGACATCGCCGACCTGATCGAGAAGAAGGCGCGCGAGGCGTACGAACGCCGCGAGATCGAGTATCCGATCGATCACATCCTCACGCTGGTCATGCAGGGCCGCGACGCGGGCGCGATCGACGATCCGAACGCCGCCGAATACCTGCGCGGGTGGATCTACATGCACTTCGGCGTCGAGCTTCCTCTCCCGCACGTGCAGTCGACGCCGGTCCACCGCCTGCGCGAGGAGATGATCGGCTTGCAGCGGCAGTGGATGACTGATGGCAAGATCGACACGCTCGCCGATCAGATCATGAAGGACAACCCGACCGCCGAACTGCTGTCGGCGGCGCTACGGCAGCGTTACGGCGTGCAGCTCACGCCGGAAGAGATCGAGAAGGGCATCCAGCACGGCAAGAGCGAAGCGCCGGAGAAAGATGAAGACCACGACGGCAAGGTCGACAAGCGCGACACCGTCGTGCGCAGCATCCGCAATTTCCTCCGCCAGGAGCTCACGCAGCTCGAGCAGTTCGTCCTGATCGACACGCTCGACCGCTCGTGGAAGGACCACCTGTACGCGATGGACATGCTGCGCAACAGCATCGGCCTGCAGGCCTTCGCGGAGAAGGACCCGCGCGTGCTGTTCAAGAAGGAAGGCTACCGCTTCTTCGAGGAGATGATGGTCGGCGTGCGCGACAAGGTCACCGATTTGATCTTCCGCGCACGCATCTCCGGGCCGGTGCAGGCGCGCAACGCCTACAACATCACGTCGACCGACCACGCGGACGTCGGTGGTTACGGCGTCGCGGAAAATCTCCAGGCGGTCGGCGCCGTGCCGGGCGAGGAGCGCGCGGTGGCGGCACAGGAAGAAGGCGGCGAAGCGGGCGGCGGGGCGGTCGTGAAAACGATCGTCAACGAAACCGACAAAGTCGGCCGCAACGATCCGTGCCCGTGTGGTAGTGGGAAGAAGTACAAGAAGTGCTGCGGGCAGCACGCGGCGTAGGGCACGCCATCTGCCCCGTGCCGCTTACAGGGTTTCTAAGAAGCCCTGAGAGTTTGTCATCCTGAAGTACTCCGAAGGATCTGCGCTGTCCGTGGGTCGGCGCCAGATCCTTCGGAGTACCTCAGGATGACATGACTCGGAATTGCTGTGTTTTATCGCGACTCGGACGCCGCTCTACCGGCGCCGTCGAAGTCCCAGCAGCATGCCCATGGCCAACAGGCCCAGCGAGGCTGGCTCCGGCACGATGCCGTCGACGACGAGATCATCGATCGTCGCAGTGGGGGCGCTCGAGGCGGTTCCCTGACGGAAGTTCGCCGCGGTGATCACCGCCGCCGGTTCAGCCTGGGCCAGGTTGTTCCACGTGTACGCCAGGTACGGCACCGCGTTCACGGTGATGGCGAACGTGTCGTTGGTCGGTCCGGTCACGAACGTCCAATCGACATCGACGTCCAGATCGGTGTTGAAGGGCAGGACGGCCGTGCCGTAGGTCGGCGTGCCGCTGGTCCCGGCGATGCCGAGGAGGTAGCCGCCGGTCGTGCTCTTGGCGTAGACGCGCTGATAGAAATTCGTCGTGGTCCCGACGGGATCCGACAGGTGGACGAAGTAGTCGCCCGTCGCCAGCGCGGCGCTGACGTTGAGCGTCATGCTCGTCGTCATGGTGTTGCCGTCGGTGTGCGGGATCGCGTCGGTGAATGCCTTGTAGGCGTCCTGCCCGGTGTTGCCGATGGCGGCGTGCTTGTCGGTCGCGCCCGCGACCTGGATCGGACTGGTCGCCGTCGCGCCGGTCTGGTTCCAGCTATCCTGGCCGACGAGATTTCCGTTGGTGTAGCTGTCGAAGTTATCGTTTAAGACGATGGCCGCCTGCGCCGCCGAAGCGGTCAGCCCCATCGCAGCCGCTGCGAACAGCGCACTGCGCACGATGTCACGCATGGATCGTTGAGCCCTCACTCTGACCTCCTCCGGTCGCGGAAAAAGAAATGTCGTACGGAACTGCCTTTGGCGCGTGGCCCTCACGCGGAAGCCGCAACCTATCAGGCCTGACCGTCCGGTCAACAGAAAAATGCGCGGTTTCCTGCGATGTTTTAAGTGTTTCGCTCCTCTGGCGCATGCTGAAGAATTAACCTCATGCGGTCAGCGAGCGAACATCATGCGGACGTCGTGGTGATTGGCGC
Source organism: Phycisphaerales bacterium (assembly GCA_034666045.1). Lineage (GTDB taxonomy): Bacteria > Planctomycetota > Phycisphaerae > Tepidisphaerales > Tepidisphaeraceae > JAICTV01. The sequence goes on from JAXDMN010000280.1 coordinate 25,951, forward strand.
CGGCGCCGCGGGTCTGGCGGCGGCTCAAAAATTGACCCGGGCGGGGCGGCGGGTGCTCGTCATCGAGGCGAGAAATCGCATCGGCGGGCGAATTTCTACCGTCCGCGATCAACATTTCCCCCTCCCGGTCGAGCTGGGCGCGGAGTTCATTCACGGCCGAAACGTCGAGACGTGGGACATCCTGCGCGCGATGAACGAATCCGCCTACTTCGCCGACGGCCATCACCGCCACTTCCGCGGCGGGCGGCTCCGTGAGATGGATGACTTCTGGCAGCAGATCGACCGGGTTTTCTCACGTCTCAAGAAAGTCAGCCGGCGGGACGACATGTCGTTCGCCGATTTCCTCCGCCGCCATTGCCGCGGCCCGCATCTGCGCAACGCGCGGAAGCTCGCGCTCTCGTTTGTCGAAGGTTTCGACGCCGCCGACGCGAACCTGATCAGCGCGTACTCGCTGCGCAAGGCAGAGGAGACGTCGGACGAAGTGGAAGGGGCGGAATCATTCCGCATCCTGGGCGGCTACTCGATCGTGCCGGATTTCCTGGTGCAGTCGTCGCGGCGCGAGAAGCTGTCGTTGCGGTTGAACACGCTCGTGCGGACGATCCGCTGGAAGCGCGGCGCGGTCGAGATCATCGTGAAGGGCGCATCCGCAATTCGCGCGAAGCAGGCGATCATCACTGTGCCGGCTGGTGTGTTGCGCGACGGAAGTCTCCGCTTCGAGCCCGACCTGCCGGAAAAACGCGACGCCGCGGAAAAAATCGAGATGGGGAAAGTCGTCAAGGTGATCCTCAAGTTCCGCGAAGCGTTCTGGGAGGACAACAAACTTCCGGCGGCCGGGGCGCCGCTGCCGAACGTCGTCTTCATGACCAGCGACGATGGCGTCGCCGCGGCCGTGCCGACGTGGTGGACGTATTACCCGGTCCGCGCGAGCGTCCTGACCGGCTGGGCGGGCGGGCCGGCGGCGGCGCGGTTGTCGCATCGGCCGCGGGGGGAGATTCTCGATGACGCCATCGCGTCCCTCGCAACCATCACCGGCGTGAAACGACAACGCCTGTCAGCGCTGCTCGAGCGCGCCCACGTCGCCGACTGGCAAGCCGATCCGCTGTCGCGCGGCGCGTACAGCTACGTCACCGTCGGCAACGCCGCCGCGCCGCGCAAGCTGGCAGAGGCGGTCGAGGGAACGCTCTTCTTCGCCGGCGAAGCCACGGCCAGCGGCGGCGTAGGCGGCACCGTCGACGCCGCCCTCTCCAGCGGCCGCCGCGCGGCGGATGAGATCCTTGGGAAACAGAAGAGTTAAAAGAGAAGAGAAATTAACCACAGTTGAACACAGATGCACACAGATCAAATGCATTTTAGAGCGTGCATTCCTTCATCTGTTGCATCTGTGTTCATCTGTGTTCATCTGTGGTTAATTTTCTTTGCTTTTATCGGGAGCTAACTTTGCTTGGCGGGTTGCTCGTTCCACTCGACTTTCTTCGCGTCGCCCCAGAGGGAATCGAGGTCGTAGAACGCGCGGGCGTCCTGGGTGAAGACGTGGACGACGACGTTGACGAAGTCGATCAGCATCCACCCGCCGCCGCCACCTTCGCCGGCGCCGTCGATCCCGTCGGTGCCGAGCGCGTGCTCGCCGCGCTGTCCGGCCATTTCGTCGAGCTCGTCGCAGACCGTGCGCATCTGCCGTGCGCTCGTGCCGGTCGCGAGGATCATGTAATCGGTGATCGGCGAGATGCCGCGGACGTCGAGGCACACGACGTTGTGACAGCGCGTGCTGGCGGCGTGTCGGGCGCAGTCGATGGCGAACTGCCGGGTCTTCTGATCATTGGCGGCCGATGCATTTCCACCCGCCGCTGCTGCTGGGGTCGTCGTCGTCGCGATAAGTCACCTCCGGGTCGGATCAGTTCTTTACTGATGCGACTGGCAAAGTCTATGCCGATTTGTCTGAGAAAACGAGGATAAAGGTCGCTGGAGGTTACTTCCCGATCGCCTTCAATCGCAGCATCGCGCGGTCGACGTAATGCTGATATTCGCCGCGGTCTTCGGCGTCGGGGTCGAATTGCGCCTGGCCAATCATCCGCATCGCGTTGATGTACGCGACGAGCATCTGGTCTTCCGTCAGGTCCTTCTTGTCGACGTCGGCGCGCGTCAGACCGGGCGGCAGAACCTGCTGCGCGACCGGCTCGGGGATGTAGTAACGGAAGATGATGCCGATGTTGTGCTTCACCGCGTCGTGGTAGCCGGCGGCGGCGCTGGCGAGGAGCTTCTTGCGCTCCTCACCGGCGGGGGCGAGCATCGCCTTGAGGTAATCGCGGTCGGCCTCGAGCAGCGGGGCCTGCGCTTCCATCGAATCGATGTGCGACTGGTAGGTCTGAAGGTTCTGCACGTACTCGCGGATGTGGCGCTTGTAGTCCGCGAGCGCGTCGCGGCTCAGGCGCGCGGCCAGGTCGTAGTCGTAGATCGCCTCGGGCAGGAGGACTTTATTCTCGGCGCTGATCGGGACGTCGACGGCGAGGCTGGCGGTCGGCGTCTCCAGATCCTTCCGCTCGACCGGGATGGCGACGCCCAGCGCCTTCAACTCGACGCGGCGGCCGCGCTCCCACTCGTCTTCACTCCATCCCTTGAGCGCAAGCCCGGGGCGGCTGTCGACCACCGGCTCGGACAGGTTCGCGTGGAGTTGCCCGCCCAGCGCCTGAAGCAACTGTGCCTGCCGGTGATAGTTGTAGCCGAACGCCATCGCGCTCACGCCGTACGGGAACGGCTGATAGGGCTCGAGGAATTGCAGCTTGGCGCCGTTGACCCACAGGCCGTTGGCGCTGGCGGGGATCGTCGCGGGGCGCGGATATTTCGGCTTGAGCAGCTCGGGCAGGATCATGCCCTTGTCGTCGAGAACGGGATCGAGCTCGAGCCGCCGCCAGCCGGGATCGTTCTTCGCGAGCTTTTGTCGGGTCGCGTGCGGCTTGGATTCGGTGCGGACGCGCTCCTTGTAATATTCCTTCTCCTGCGAGTTGCCGAGCTTGTCGTAATAGATGCTACCCATCTGGTAGATCATGCTGACGTTGTTGGGGCGGCTGGCTTCGACGCGCTCGGCATAGTCGAGGGCGTCGAGGATCGTGATGTACTTGTTGCCCACCGCCGCCATCTGCACGGAAATGTTGTACGCCTTGTTCCACACCTGGAAGATGTGGACAGTGTCGAACTCCGGCTGGAGCAGGCGGATCCACTCGACGTAGGTGTCGAAGTCTTCGAGGTTCTTTTCGTTCTTGAGGTTCTCGCTGTTGGTCCAGAGGAACATGACGAGCGGCCCGCGCAGGCCGCCCAGCAGCAGGGCGAGCGCGAAGCTGTTCATGTTCGCCAGCGACGAGGCGCCGCCCGTGCCGGTGGCGGTGTCGTTCGGGCCGGCGCGCAGCCGCCGGGCCCACGACGACGTAAGCCCGGCGAGGAGGATCGAGACAATCAGCACCGCGACGATGCCGACGCGGCTCGGCCCGCGGCGAATGCGCGTCTGCCCGTCGTCCGGCGAACGATCGCCGTCCCGCCCGCCGCGAAAGGGAGACGGCTCGCGCGTTTCGGAGATGCGCGGCAGGTTCGACACGTCGGTGCGCTCTGCGCCGCTGCTCATGGCGCCACCTCTTTATTCTTCAGGAAAATATACGACAGCAGCACCAGCGGAAGACCGAACCCCAGCGTCACCGCCAGCGCGTCACGCAGCTTCAGCCACGGGATCGACACGCCGCGCTCGATGTCCTCGACCGCCGCGTATTTCGAGATGTCCGGCAGGATCGTGCTGATGAAGTTGAGGAAGCTCGAGAGCTTTTCCACCGTCTCCTGCACCGCCCGCGCTTTCGCCGGGTCCTTGAGCTGGAAATCGGTGACGACGGTTGCGCCGATGCCCGGCTGGATTGACTCGCCGAGCTGCTGAACGCCCCAGTGTCCGAGCAGGATCACCATCGTCAGCACCACCGCGATCGGCCAGGAAAGGAACGTGCTGGTGAAGATCGCGATCGTCGTGATCAGGATCGACATCAGCCACAGGATCAGCATGCTCTTGGTCAGGTTCCACGCGAACGACTGCGTTTCCGTGATGAGCACGACCGAGCGCGGCCCGAGGCCGACGTAATCGCCGAGCGTGAGGTTCTTCAGGTGCACGTCGAATTCCCCGCCCTGGACGGCGTCGGCGGGGACGGTGAAGAAGAGCGTGCGGTTCGATTCCGGGCGGACGATCGTCTCGGCGACGACGCTGGTGGCGCGATTTCGGACGCGGACGAGGACTTCGGTCGGCCCGGCGAAACCGGGCGCGTCCGGCGCGTCGGCGCCGCTGCGCTCGATGCCGGCGCGGAATTCGAACGGCGCTTTGCCGTCCGTCGGGCGCACCTCGGCGGCGCGGAAGCGATAGATGGCGACCGGCGTGCGCTCCGGCCCGCCGCGAAGCTGCTGGCCGAACGTGCCGCTGCGCGTCTGGAAGATCGGCGCCGCCGGCAGCTTCGGATTCACCGGGCTGGGCGCGGGCGCCAGCGGGATGTAGTGCTGGGGCGCATCCTCATACAACAGGCGGACGGGATCGGGCGTCTGCTGCATGTCGACGAAGTATTCCGTGTCCGGCGATTGCCCGAACACGCGGATGTAGACGCGGCCCTTGAGCAACGCCGTCACTTCCGGCGGAAAGTACGCCGACACCTGCGACAAGCCGTTGCGGTTCGTCAGCTCCAGGATCTTCAAGGGCGGGAAAGGCTTGGCAGCGCCGAGGCTTTCGTGGTTGGCGTCGAGGACGTCGATCGAGATCGTCGGTTCCGTCGCCGAGATGCTGGTCGAGCCGGTCATCATCGCCTGCCGCTGCTCGGGCGGGATGATGAACGGGCCGTAGTAGGGGACGATCGCGGGACCGGTGGCGGCGACTTGCGTCGTCGCCGGCGCGGGCGCCGCGGGCTGCGTCGTCGACGGTTGCGTCGCCGCGCCTTTTTTCAGGTACCCGACGTGCGCCACGACAACGAGCCCCTGCGGCGCGGGTTGACTCGCGCCGGGCGGCGTGATCGCCGACGGGTTGATGTCGAACGGCATCAGGAAGCTCCCCTCGCCGTTGCCGTAGAAGTAGCGCAGCATGCCGCTCTCTTCCGGCGGACGCGCGAGAATCTGCATCGCGTCCGGCTCCTCCTGCCGCTTCGCATACAGCAGGCCGGCCTCCTGGTAATACTTCAGCGTCGCGACGCTCGCGGGGGCGACGGCGCCTTCCGTGTTCAATCGCTCGGCGATGAACCGCCGCATGTTCGCTTCGCGTAGCGCCAGGTACGCCCACGCCAGCGTGCCCATGATGAACAGGATGGTCAGCGAAACCTTGGCGAAGCCGACGACCTTGCCCAGCACGATCTCGAGCCGCGTGGTCGGCTTGGTGGCGATCGTGTAGATGACGCGATTCTCGATTTCGCGCGGGAGGTTGGTGCAGGCGAGGATGATCGTGGTCATCGCGACGACCAGCCCGGTCGCGAAGATGCAGAACTTGATCGTCTGGCGGATCGCGTCCTGCTCGTCGTACGGTTTCTGCAACTGCGAGATGATGACCACGCCAAGAAACGCCAGCGGCGTGACGAGCCAGATCTTCCGCCGCCACGCTTCAATCCAGACGACCTGGCTGATCGCCCAGACGCGCCGCCAGCGGAAGCGCGCGAGGTCGCTCGCCCCAAAGATCAGCCCGGCGACGACCACCAGCACGAACAGGATCCGGCCGAGGTACTGCGTGATGAAATCGGGAATGGCGAGGGTGTGGAGCATGAAAACCTAAAGTGCCGCCTAACCGTCAGCACGCGCGAAAGATGACACGGTTACGGCTGCCGCGATCCGACGGTTGATTCGCCCGGCCGCGTGTTCTCGCGGACGATGCGCATGAACAAGTCTTCCAGCGTCGTCGTCGGGTGCGTGATGTTTGCGTCGCTGATCCCCATCTGCTGAATGAACTGCCGCAACTGTTCCATCTGCTGCTCGTTCATCCCGCGCGCTTCGACGGTCGAGACGTCCTTGACCTGCAACACGTCCTTCACCGGCGCGATTCCCATCGGGCGTCCCTGGGCGTCCTTCGCCAGCTCCATCATCTGCCCGCGGAAGAGGATCGTGATGCGGTCGCACACGTCCTGCACGTCGGCGAGCAGGTGCGAGCAGAGCAGCACCGTCTTGCCCTGCGCCTTGAGCGACAGGATCAGGTCCTTCATCTCGCGCGTGCCGATCGGATCGAGGCCGGTCGTCGGCTCATCGAGCAGGATCAAATCCGGGTTGTTGATCAGCGCCTGCGCCAGGCCGATTCGGCGGGCCATGCCTTTGGAATATTCGCGGAGCTTGCGCTTGCGGCTCTTCGCGTCGAGTCCGACGGTGTCGAGCAGCTCCGGGACGCGGCGCTTGAGCGTCTTGCGATCGATCTTGAACAGCTTGCCGTAGAAGCGAAGGATCTCTTCGCCGTTGAGGAAGCGGTAGAGGTACGACTCTTCCGGGAGGAATCCGATCTTCTCGTTGACGGCCGTGTCGCCCGCCGGATGGCCGAGCACGCGCGCGGAGCCGCGCGTCGGAAAGATCAGCCCGAGCAGCAGCTTGATGGTGGTGCTCTTGCCCGAGCCGTTGGGCCCGAGCAGCCCGAAGACTTCGCCGCGCCGGATCGTCAGATCCAGCCCGGTGAGCGCGCGCACTTTATCGCGGCCCCAGAAGTCCTTGTAAATCTTCGTCAGGTTTTGCGTCTCGACCGCGGCGTCGGAGTTTGATGCAATCATGGCGGGTATCGACAAACATGCGCCAAGGGAAGGGGAGTCGCGTCAGACGCGCCGCGCCAGCCGCGACGCCACGCGTCGCGCGTCTGAATCACGCACGCGCGCAACCGTTATCGCCCGGTTAGCGCCCGGTCGGGCGGACCTTCGGCTTGCTGCGCGAGCGGCGGCGACGCTTCTCGCTCGGCTTCTCATAATAGGCCACGCGCTTGATGTCCTTCGTGAGCCCTTCCTTCTCGCACGCCTTCTTAAACCGCCGCAGCAACTGCTCCGCGGTTTCACTGCCGCGACTCTTGACCTTGATCATCGGGGGATCGATCCTTTCTCACTTACGAATCTTGCTAACACGTTATGATTCAGAGACTTCCGCCGGCCAGAAACGCTCGCCGGCCAGGGAACGCTACAGTGTAGCGGGGTGCGTCAATTGTTCAAGCTGCGCCGAGGCTCGCGACGGGACGCCGATAACGCGGAATCCCCGCCCCCGGAGCCCACGATCGCCTGGCCGCCGCGATGGCGGTGGCTCAAGCGGCTGAGCGTCGCCTACCTGATCTTCATCGCCTCGGTCGCACTGCTTTATTGGGCGTGGACGGCCTATTCCCACCGGCAGCTCGCGTCGGCGATCGCGGCGGTGCAGGCGCGGGGGGAGCCGGTGCTGTACGAGGAGTTTGATCCGCCGCCCATTGCCGCCGACCGCAATGCCGCCGTGCTCCTCGTGCAGGCCGCGAAGCTGTTCGAGCCAGACGCGGATTGGACGAGGAAACTCACCCAGGTACCGCAGTACAACCTTTCGAGTTCCGTCCGGTGGCTCAGATTGCCGCAGGATATCGCCGTGGTCGATGGACTCATCACCCGGAACCAACCGGCGCTTCGACTCGTCCGCGACGCGCGTGCCTTGGAAGCAGCCGACTGGAGCGTGCGCATTCGCAAGAGGATGATCAATATCCTGCTGCCGCACCTTGGCGGTCAAAACGGCCTCGACGGCTTCCTCACCGCCGCAGCCTTTACCCGGCACTTGCAGGGCGACGACGCGGAAGCACTGGAATTGTGCCGCGATCTGCTTGCCCTCGGCGAGCACGTCGGCGACAGCGCCCCCTTCGAGCCATCGCAATTTGTGAGCTATGCGTGCGCGAAAGACGTCGCCGACGTCGTAGAGCAGGTCGCAGCCCATCTGGATCTCACCGATCGCGCCGCCCGCGCTTCGGCCAGCACGCTCATCGCGGAACTGCTGGACGAGCGGCGGATGTCGCAGAACCGGTTGCTGACCGCGCAGGCGGCTCGAGCGTTCGCCGCTGACATCTTTCAGGGCTATCTAGAGGGCAACGGCGCCGTGATAGAGCCTGCGTACCGGATCGACGCCGCCCGCGCGTTGCGGCGGCGCGAGCGCGACGTCGAAGCAGCACGGCGCGCCAGTTACGCCGACGTTGTCCAACTCCTGCCGGACTTCGAGCCGCAGTGGCAGGGCGGGCCGGATCGCGATACGCCGCGCTGGCGCGCCGCGTTCTGGCACAACTATCCGCCGCGGCTCCTGCGACAGACGCGCGTCGTGACCACATTCTTTCGCCGCCCGCGCGACGGGGCTTTATCTTTCCATCGCGCATGCTGCGACCGGCGTGCCGCCGCCACGCTGCTGGCCGCCCGCCTCTACCAGCTCGATCACGACGGGCGGTTGCCTTCGAAGTGGGACGATCTCGTGCCCGCCTACCTGCCGTTCGTTCCGCCCGACCCGTTCGCGCCCAATCTCGCGCCTCTCAAGCTCGTCCGCCGCTACTCCGACACGATCGTCTATAGCGTCGGGAAGGATCTCGTTGACGACGCGGGCGCAGAGTTCAACAAGCGCGGCCGACCGTCTTGGCGACGCCAGGGCGATGACACGATCGACCTCGTCTATCACTTCCGCACGCGGTCACCCGATGACGCTCAATAGCATCAGCGCCAGCAGCAGCGCGGCCGCCGGCAGCGACGCGGCGACGACCGTCAGCACCACCCAGATCACCGGCAGGCTCGCGGCCATCGCAATCATCCGTCCCGCGCCGCAGCCGGTGGTCCGACGCAGCAGCACGAGGTTGCACGCCAGGCACCATGCCATCGGCAGCAGCGGCACGAACCAGCCCACCGCAGCCAGCGCCGGGTATATCGGAGCCTGCCGAACGCCCCAAACCCGGGTGATCTTTAAG
>JAXDMN010000281.1:0-5522 GCA_034666045.1 Phycisphaerales bacterium
CGAATACGGCGACATGATGAAAATGGGCGTCATCGTCCCGACCAAAGTCGAACGCACCGCCCTGCAAAACGCCGCCAGCATCAGCGGCCTGCTGCTGACGACGGACGCGATCATCAGCGAGTTGAAAGAAGACAAACCCGAACCGGCGGGTGCGCCGGGCGGGGGAATGTACTAATCAGCAACGGAAAGCGAATCGGGCGGCAACCATGCCGCCCGATTCGCATTCCTGATCCCGCCGAATGGACACACTCGTCCGCATCAAGCGCTGCGCGCTCGCCAACCGCGTTCGGTTGACCGATAACGCGCGTGCGGCTCCAGGCGCATCCGCCGCGTGAGGCGGGATATCACCAGCAAACGCGGCGGTGAGCCGTACGTCGCGCACGGCATCCACATCGAAGAGTGCCCGCCGCGCCAGCATCACCTTCCCTGGCGATTTATAGATCAGCATCCCGCATCATCTACTGTGCTTGACCGCGTCTCAGCTCGATGTGAATCAGGTCAAGCTATGCGGATTGCATCACGCAGCGGATCGCGGGGCGGGTCTTTGCGTGTGCTGCGCAACAGTAGTTTTCGCGCTGCGCTGAATTCTTAACACAAGGATTTGCCGCGAATTCCGAATCGAAAAATGTTGACCTCCGCCGCGTACGAACATATGTTAGACGCGGCAATTATGAAACCTGAATCGGCAACCAATCAGGCGGGGCATGCCTCGGAGGAGCACATGGGCTCGAAGTGGGCGATGGCAGCGGCAGTGTCGGCAGTCGTCGGGCTCGGCAACGCGTCGCCGCTCGTCGCGGTTGAGCTCAAGGAACAGCAACCTGCGATTTCGTATTCGATCATTCCGTCCAAAGACAGCCCGGAACTCGAGTGGTGGCGCGAGTCGATGAAGACCCACGACCAGCGCATGCAGTGGTTCCGCCAGGCCCGCTTCGGCATGTTCATCCACTGGGGCGTCTACTCCGATCTCGAAGGCGTCTGGCACGACGAGCCGGTGCAGGGCTACGCCGAGCACATCATGCGCAAGGCGAAGATTCCGATTGAAACTTACAGGAAGGAAGTCGCCGGCAAGTTCAACCCCGAAAAATTCAACGCCGACGCCTGGGCCAAGCTCGCGAAGGACGCGGGCATGGGCTACATGGTCATCACGTCGAAGCACCACGACGGCTTCGCGATGTTCGATTCCGACGTCACCGACTACAACATCGTCGACGCGACGGCGTGGCATCACGATCCGATGAAGGACCTGAAGAAGGCGTGCGCCGCGCAGGGACTTCGCTTCGGGTTTTATTACTCGCAGGCGTGGGACTGGGGACATCCCGATGGTCCGGGCAATGACTGGGACTGGCAGCAGCCGGCCGGCGATCGCCAGTTGCATGGCGGCAAAGTGTGGTGGGAAGTCAGCCCGGACGAAGTCGCGCGCTGCGCGAAGTACGTCGACAACAAAGTGATTCCGCAGGTGCGCGAGCTGATTTCCAAATATCAGCCGGACATCATCTGGTTCGATACGCCGAACAAGATGCCGCCGTCGGAAAATTATCGCGTGCTCAAGGCGACGCGCGAGGCGGGACCGAATGTGGTCATCAGCTCGCGCTGCGTGCCGGCGCTGGGCGATTACATGTCGACCGCCGACCGCCCGGCCGAGCTGCCGCCGCATGACGGCGACTGGGAAGCGATTCCGACGACGAATGAATCGTACGGCTATCACCGGGCCGACCAATCGCACAAGCCGGTCTCGCACTTCATCGAGATCATCGCCAAGACCGCGGCGCGCGGCGGAAATCTGATGCTCAACGTCGGCCCGCGCGGCGACGGGACGCTCGATCCGAAAGATGTCGCGATCCTCACCGGCATCGGCAAGTGGATGTCGGTGAACGGCGATTCGATCCACGGCTCGACGCGCTCGCCGTTGCAGGTGCAGTCGTGGGGCGAATCGACGCGGAAGGGCGACACGCTCTACCTGCACATCTTCCATTGGCCGAGCGACGGGAAGCTGATCGTCGGCGGATTGAAGTCGAAGGTGAAGAACGCGTACCTGCTCGGCGACTCGAGTCGCGCGCCGCTGAAAGTCGCGCGCGTGAACGATCTCGATGTGCAGATCGACGTGCCGCAGGCGCCGCCGGATGCGACCGACTCTGTCATCGCGCTCGAATGCGAGGGCGAGCCGTCGACCGACGCCGCGCGGCTGCTGTCGGCGAAGCAGGAAAACGTCCTGCGCGTCTTCGACGCTCAACTGATCGGCGACACGATCAAGTTCGGGCAGGGCAAACGGGACAACGCGTACGTCGAGAGCTGGACCGAGCCGAATGACAAGATTCTGTGGACAGTGCGCGTCACCGAGCCGGCGATCTATAACCTTTCCGCCGTCTACGACGCCGAGCCGGATTCGGCAGGCGGGAAATACCAGATTTCGCTCGGCGGGCGGTACTGCGGCGGGATTGTTTTGGCGGGTAAGGAACAGTCCCAGCGGGTCGGGGAAATCCAGCTCGAGCCGGGGGTCCACCAGCTCCAGGTCGCGCCCGCCCAAATCGCCGGGTCAGAGCTGATGCGTCTCAGGCACCTCACGTTGACGGTGGTGCGCCATGAAACCTCCAGCCGGTGAAGCGCCAGCCACGGTTGGGTATACTGATGACGTGGCAGCTAAACGTCCTCCGAAGCAAACTCGTCGAGTCAGTCATCAGGATATCGCACGCGAGGCGAATGTCTCGCGCGTCACGGTCTCACTGGTGCTGGCCGGTAAAGATCAAACCTCAGAGGAAACGCGTCGCCGCGTTCTCGAAGTCGCCAAGCGATTGCGCTATCGACCGAACCTCCTCGTGCAGGGCATGCAGACCGGCCGAACGTTCACGGTCGGCGTCATCATGCCGTCGTCGATGCACTTCCACGGACAGGTCGCGCGCGGGATTCACGACGAGCTGATGACGGCGGATTACGTGCCGATCCAGCTCTGGATGAACCCGGCAAAAGACACGAAAAACACTGAATTAGAGCAGATTCACAGGCTCGTCGACCGCCGCGTCGATGGCGTGATCATCTTCCCGGTTGACGCGTCGGTGCCGGACGTTCACTTCCACGAAATCTGGCAGCGGCACATCCCGCTGGTCACCGTCGACCGTGAAACGACGACGCATGCGGACCATGTCGGCACCGACGAAGAAGTCGGCGGCAAACTGGCGGCGGAGCATCTGCTCTCGCTCGGGCACAAGCGCGTCGTGCATGTCACGTTCCCTCATCGCACCGGCAACGTACATCGCCGCGCGGAGACCTTCATCAAGCGCATGCAGAAGGGCGGCGCGGACGTCGAACTCGTCGGCGGCCAACTCGAGGACCTCGTCGCGCCCCTGAAAGAAATCCTGAGCCGTCCAAAACGCCCGACCGCCGTCTTCGCCGCGACCGACCCGATGGCAACGAAGGTCTACGGCGTCGCCGCGAGCCTCGGATTGAAGATCCCGGTCGATATTTCCGTGATGGGCTACGCGGATTTCCCTTTTGCTCGCGATCTCGTCCCACCCCTTACGACCGTCCGTCAGGATCCCTATCAAATGGGTAGAATTGCAGCCCAATTGCTCCTCGATCGCATTCTCGATCGCGCGAGCGGCGAAGCATCGAAGCGGATCCATCTCGCCCCCGAATTGATCGTCCGCGGCTCGACTGCACAGGCTGCCAACAGCCGCTCGTGAATTTTTTTATCCAACCGATTAATCCAACCATCGAGTCCAATCCCCGCTGAATACGCGGCGATTCTTTCAGGTTATAGAACAGTCGCGAACGTAGGTTCCTAGGCTGTGAATAATTTTTGAATAATTCACCTTGTGTTCCATGGATTGAGAGCGCATTATTCTCGACATGTCGATCGTCAGGGTCGCACAAGCCGCGAACGTCTCCTACGCCACCGCGTGGCGGATCATCAACAACCATCCCTGCGGGTCGCAGCGCGCCGTCGCCGCCGTCAAGGAAGCGATCAGCCGCCTCGGCTATGAGCCGACCGCCGCCCGCAAGCGTGGCCGCCGACCGAAAGCGCCGGACGGCATACGCACCCGCAATATCGCATTGCTCCATTTCCGCCAGGCGACGTCGATCTCCGCCAGCGTGCTGAGCTGCGTCCATCGCATGCTCTCCGAGCGGAACCTCAACCTGATTTTCGCCCACTGCACCAAAACCGAAGAGCTCCCATACGCCGTCCGCAGCGGAAACATCGACGGAATACTCGGTTACGGCACGTTCCCGGCCGAGGCGCTCGACAAGGCGCTTCAGCGCGTGCCGGCCGTATGGATGATGAGCCGCAACGATCGCGGCCAGGACGTCTGGGGCGATCGCGTTAAGCCGGATCACGAGACCATCGGGCACCTCGCGGCGTCGCACCTGATCGCGCGCGGGCACGACCACCTGGCATTTTTGAATCCCGAGCAGGGTTTCAACATCTATCAGCAGCGCTGCAACGCGTTCCGCAGCATGGTCGAGTCGGCCGGCAAGCAATTTGCTGCACACAGCAGCAGCGGCAGCCAGGATTTCAACGTGGTCGCGGAGAAACTGGTCGAGCAGTGGATGGCGGCGACGCCCCGTGCGACCGGCATCTTCGTCCCGGTCGATCGCGTCACGTTGTTCGTCTATCGCCACCTCGAGCTGCGCGGCATCGCCCCCGGGCGCGACGTCGACATCGTCTCCTGCGACAACGAGAAGGAACTGTTGTCGCTCATGCATCCGCAGCCGCCGTCGATCGATCTCAATCGCGAAATGATCGCCCGTCTGGCGGTGGAGCGCCTGCTGTGGCGGATGAAGAACGGCGTGTCGTCGCCGAGCGTGGTGACGACGGTGAGCCCGACGCTGGTCGCGCAACCCGCATCGGCCGCAGACGCAGCGATAGCAACAGTGAACTGACACGTGCTTGGGAAGCGGGAAACGTTGGCGGCCGATGGGCGCCGCTGTTTATAAAAAACGGTTTTTGCCTGGAGTCGTTCATGAACACCCCATTCACTCACGTCACGCCCGACCAGTCGTGTCAGCGCCGCCGATCGAGCGCCGCGTTCACGCTTGTCGAGCTTCTCGTCGTCATCGGCATCATCGCGATCCTGATCAGCGTTCTCCTGCCAACGCTGGCAGGTGTTCGCCGGCAGGCGGCGCTGGTGCAATGCAGCAGCAACATGAAGCAGATCGCCACGGCGATGATCATGTACACCCAGGACAACAAGGGTAAGTTCATGCCGTGCCAGGTGAAGGCCGGCGGCAGCACCTACCCGACCGGCTGGTGGTTCGCGACTGAGCTGGTGCGGCGGAACTACATCAAGGGCGCGCCTAACTCGTTCCCCGACGGCCCCGGCACCAACAAGCGCGTCGCGAACAAAAGCGTCTTCCGCTGCCCCGAAGGTCTCGACGCGGATTTCAAAGGCGGCGTCGGCGATTACCCGACTGACCTGCTCAACAACGCGTACCAGCTCGCGAACGAAACCGAAGCGAAGGCCGAAGGCTTTGGCATCGCGTCGTGGTACATGCTGAACAGCCGTAACCTTTCGGCCTCAGGTGCGTGG
>JAXDMN010000282.1:0-3422 GCA_034666045.1 Phycisphaerales bacterium
ATCGTTGACGACCAGTTCGTGATTTCCGTAGCCCGTCGCCCCGCGCATGTCGAAGTCACCCGTGGATGTGATGTCCAGGCCACGCGTGAGCACGACGATCGAACCGGCGGCGGCCCGCACGCGCGTCGTGGCCGTCACGTGCGAGTCGATAGTGCTCGACAGGTACTCGATTGGCGTGGGGTTGGGGCCGGGCGCGCGGATGACAACCGGTGCAGTGCTGGTGATGGAGGAGAGTGCCACGCGCACCGGTGTCGTCGAGCCGTCAAAGTATGCCAACGACGCGATGGTGTTCTGTCGCTGCAACCAGTTCACCTCGGTCGAGTGTCCGCCCAAGGAGGCAACCGTGACGGCGACGCTGCCGATCAAGAACCCGCCCGGCTGCTGCGGGCGCGGCGCCGTGGGCGTGCGCACCATGTAGAAACCGGTCGACAGCGCGGGATTGTTGCTGCCGACATCGAGGTCGCCGTCCCCGTCGAGATCCTGGGCGATGCCGGTGCTCGAACCCAACCCATTGAACGGTGCGGCCGGTTGCAACCCCAACAGGTCAACTCCAAGGCCGCCGCTCGCACTCTGAAAGCAGCCGCCGAGGATCGTCAAAGTGTCGTTGGTCGCGTCCGCATCCATGCCGTCGCATCGGGCGAAGAGATCCAGCACGATGCTTTCGCCGATGCTGCTGACATCGATTTCTTTCGCGCCGCTGCCGTGCACCCGCAAATCGAGCGTGATCGAAGGCGTCGCAGCGAAGGCCAGCGACGGGAGCACGATTGACGCCGCTGCTGCCGCCGCCACCACGGTCACATTCAGTCGCATCATAGAAATCCCCCGCTTTTGCATTGCCGCGGCTGAGCCAGATCCAATTCTCCCGGGAGGGAATTGGTAGTCCACACGAGCGCGGCCTAGCCTGTTCTTGCCCGATTTTAGAAGAGCCGGCCACTTGGCCTAGGTTATTTGGATGGAAAGATTATGGAGCCATGGGGATTTGAACCCCAAATTCAACCATGCCATGGTCGCGTGATCCCATTTCACTATGGCCCCGGTAGTACCGGTCGTGAAAGACTTTATCCCTACGGATTGAGGTGTCAAGGAGTTCGGCCGGCGTCCTCACCGCGCGGCGGCGAGGGTGGAGGCTTCGGATTCGACCGCGGCCTTTGGCGTGAGTTGAACGGCGACGAGGGTCAGGTCGTCGGCCATTTCGCGGCCGGCGCGGAAGTTGTCGACCGTATCCAGCACCGTGTCGAGCAGCGTCTTGGCGCGGGTGAAGCTGCCGTAGAGCGTTTTTTGGACGCCTTCGGCGCCGAGGCGGTCGCCGGACGGGGATTGGACGTCGGTGACGCCGTCGGTGAAGAGCAGCAGGCTCGTGCCTGATTTCAGTTCGAAGCGCTGCGTCTTGTAGGCGACGTCCTGGTCGACGGCGAGCACGAGCTGGGCTTCGACCGGGAGCGGCGCGAACGCTTCGCCGCTGCCGACGAAGGGTGGTGGATGGCCGGCGGTGGCGAGTTCGACGACGTTCGTTTCCGGGTCGATCACCATCACGAGCAATGTGACGAACTGCCCGCTGAAGACGTGCGTGCAGAGCTGACGATTTGCTTCGCGCAGGCACGGGCCGGGATCGCCGACGCGCGTGATGATCGTGCGCACCAGTAACTGTGTGGTCGCCATGAGAAACGCGGCGGGCAGGCCATGGCCGGTGACGTCCCCGATGACGACGCAGGCGCGGCCGTCGGGCAATTCGAACCAATTGTAGAAATCGCCGCTGATGTGACTGGCCGGGCGATTGACGGCGGCGACGTCGAGGGCGATCTGTGCGCCCTGCCGTTCGGGGAGCCAGAGCAACTGGATCTCGCGCGCCTGGTTGAGCTCGCGCGTGAGCATCTCGCGCTGCACGCGCTCGAGGCGAAGCCGGCCGCGGATCATCTGCGTGGACGTCGAGACGAGGATCGCGGTCATCGCGAAGATGACCAGCCCCGCACCGATGACAACACGGCGGAAGAACGCGCCGACGGCGGCTTCGACTTCCCCGAGCGTCGATGAAACCGCCAGCCACCATTTCTTCCCGTCCGGCAGGTCGATCGGCTGGGCCGTGACCATCGCGGGCTCGCGGACGAGGTCGCGTACCTTGAACGGCTCGAGAAACTCACGCGTGCCGCGCTGCCCTTTCTGCATGTACTCCTGCGCGACGAGGCGAACGCGCGGGTCGTCGACGTCGGTGAGGTTCGTACCGATCATCCGCTTGTCCTCGGCGGAGAGGACGACCATTTTCTCATTGAGCACGAGCGCGCTGATGCTTTCCGATTCGTTGAGGTCGTTGAGGAAGCGCGTCTCGATCGAGCGCGTCGGGATCACGGCGATCAGCATGCGCGGGCCGGCGCCCGCGGCGGCGGAATCGATCGGCATCACGGCGAGCGCGGCGTGCGTGCCGTTGAAATCGTAGGTGCTCGTGACGCCCGGCTGGGTCATCAGTGCGAGCTCGGCGCGGGCTTTGTCGACGATCTCGCGGGCGGAAGTCTTGTTCTCGTCGCCGAACTCCGCGGTCACGTTCGCCAGGCCGGGACCCTGCACTTCGAACAGTCGCACGGCCCGCCCGCGGAGCTGCTCCCACATGAGCGGCCCGAGGTCGCCGGTGCGTCCGCCGCTGGCGACGGCGCGACGCTGGAGCTCGAGGTCGTTCAGGACGGAGCGATAAAAATATTCGATGCCGCGGGCGGATTGGGCGGCGAGCAATTCCTGGCGCACGCGCACCTGGTCGAGCGCTTGCCGGCGAGCCTTGGAGTAGACCTCGTTGGATGCGAGCGCGACGATGACGATGAGCAGGGCCAGCACCAGCAGGTGCAGGCTGAGGACCCAGGTCGTGAATCGTCGGGCGGCTTTTTCCATGTGCGATTGGCGTCGCCGGGATCGATTCTAGCGGTTGCCGCAAAAGCTCGCGTGGGGCAAAAAAAGCGAACGCCGGTCGGAATTCCCGAACCGGCGATTCGCTTGCCGAGAGAAAGATTGAGTGATTCGTTAATTCCGCTTACGCGGCGTCGAGGTGGGCGGCGATGCTGGGGATGAATTCGACGCCCGCGACGACGACTCCGAGCGTCGCCCCCGCCGCGATCCAGACGACCTTGGCCGGCATCATGTGCCGGCGGTTCGCCAGCGCCGCGCCCTGCGGCGAGGTGCCGACGTGGACATTGACGATCTTCCCCGGCCGCAGCGCCGCCGACGCGGGCAGCTCGATGCGCAGGCCGGTCGCGCTGATGTCTTCCGTCACGCCGCCGAAGTATTTGGCGCCGCTCGGCTCATAGACCTTGATCGGCCTGGCCTGGCGGATGCGCAGCCCGCGTCGCCGCTCGGCATGAGCGTCGGCGTCGTGCTGGTCGAGTTCATCGTACGTGTCCGTCGCGAGCATCAGGGTCATGGCACACCTTCCCGGTGAACGT
>JAXDMN010000283.1:0-3999 GCA_034666045.1 Phycisphaerales bacterium
GGGCCGTCATCGGCGGCGCGGGCGGCGCGGCGGCGCGCGCGGCGATCGGCGGGACAGACCACCGACACGCGGGTGCAGTCATCGGTGGCGTCCTCGGCGCAGGCGGCGGTTATCTCGTCGGCGCCAAGGTTCAGGATAAGAACAACAAGAGCGACGACCAGGTCCGCCAGGAGGCGCAAGCCGCCGCCGAAAAGGCCAAGGCGAATCCCGCGACTCCTGAGGACGTGAAGACCACGAACACCGCCGACTTGAACAACGACGGCTTCGTCACCCTCGATGAAGTCGCCGCGCTGAAGAAGGCCGGCCTCTCCGACAAGGAGCAGATCCGCCGCCTCGAGCGCACGCAGCAGTACTTCCAGCTCACCAGCGCGCAGCAGGATTACCTTCGCCAGCAGGGCGTGAGCGATCAGGTGATCGGCGCGATGCGCGACATGAAACCGAACGAAGCGGGGCTGGCGTCCGATAAGGACGACAACGGCAAAAACCCCGACGTCGACATGCAGACGAATCCCCGGTAGTTCCTGCGCAGGTTCACCAGCCTCAAGCCCGGGGATTGCAATCCCCGGGCTTTTGCGCCGGTAAAATGTGCATCGCGCTGTGGGATAAGCTACATATCAGTTGCGCCATGCGATCCGCCAGTGTCGCCGCAATCCTCGCCCTCGTCGTTTTCATCTCCGGCGGCTGCGCGCGCTACGAGTACGACCTCGTCGAGCCGGCCGATCAGGCCCGGCACATCGGCAAGGGCGTCGACGCCGTGGTCGCGATCGAGCCCATCACCTACCGCCTGCGCACGGTCGACAATCGCCTCGTCGTGCGCGCGTACAACAACACCGACGACTCGATCTATCTGCACGGCGACCACAGTTCTGTCGTCGACCCCGACGGCCAGAGCCACCCGCTGCGGACGCAGTCGATCGCGCCGCACTCGTTCATCAAGCTGATCTTCCCCCCGCCGCGCCCGCGCGTGTATGACTCGAGCCCGACCTTCGGCGTCGGCATCGGCTACGGCATGCGGGTCGACGCCCTCCCCGGCCCCTCGCCAGCTGGCCTACCCGACCGCACTGAATTCCACACGCACTACCCGCAATGGGAGCCCTACTTCCGCGATCCGCCGCAGTACATCGCGATCGTCGACGACAACGACAGCTACTACTGGGACTGGAAAGGCGGCGGCGAAGCGCGCGTGAATCTCGTCTACCGCCGCGGCGACGCGGAGATTCGACATACGTTCGTCTTCCGTCGCGTGAAGATGTGACAGCCGCGTAGGGATGCGATATCGTCGCTCCCATGTCGACCCGCGTCACCATCTGGAACGAATTCAAGCACGAAAAGCGCAACCCGGTCATCACCGAGATTTACCCCCAGGGCATGCACGAGGCGATCGCTTCCCACCTGCGGAAAAGCGCGCCCGATCTCGAAATCCGCACCGCCACGCTCGATCAACCGTCGCACGGCCTGACCGATGACGTGCTGGACTCCACCGACGTCATGACCTGGTGGGGCCACATGGCGCACAAGGAAGTCGACGACGCGATCGTCGAAAAAGTCTACGCTCGCGTCCTCGCCGGCATGGGGCTCGTCGTTCTGCACAGCGCTCACTTTTCCAAAATCTTTCGCAAGCTGATGGGCAGTTCCTGCGACTTGAAATGGCGCGAGGAGCAGAACGAGCGCGAGATTCTGTGGGTCACCCGCCCCGGGCATCCGATCGTCGCGGGCATCGATGATCACTTCATCCTCCCGCGCGAGGAAATGTACGGCGAATATTTTGATGTCCCCGAACCGGAGTGCACCTTCCTCATCAGCAGCTTCGGCGGCGGCGAAGTGTTCCGCTCCGGCTGCACCTGGACGCGCGGCGCCGGCCGAGTCGTCTATTTCCGCCCCGGCCACGAGACGTTCCCGACCTATCACGACAAGAACGTCCTAAAAATCATCGAAAACGCTATCCGCTGGTCTGCCCCTAATGCCAAGGTGCCCGAGATCAAATTCGGCAACCGCAAACTGGGGTGGATTGGCTGATCAAACTGGTGATTGATGCGTGGTGATTGACCGGGCAACTTCTTCGTCAATCACCACTCATCAATCACCATTTTTCTTGTCCGACTCCCCCCACCAGCGGCATCATCCCCGGTGTAACGCAGTGAACGTGAAGACCGACGAGGAACTCCTGCGGGCGTTTGTCGACCGGGGCGATGAGACCGCCTTTCGCGTCCTCGTCGACCGGCATATCCAGGCGGTTCACGCCGCCGCGCGACGACAGATCCGCGACAACCAACTCGCCGAAGACGTCACCCAGGCAACCTTCGTCATGCTGGCGCGCAAGGCACGCTCGATCCGCGACGGTGCGGTGCTCGGCGGTTGGTTGATCACGACGGCCCGGCTCGCGGCCAAGACCGCGCTCCGCGGCGAGAATCGACGCAAGCGACGCGAACAACGGGCGGCCACCATGTCCCTGCAAGACGAGCAATCGCGCCGTACCGACCCGGACTCAGAAGCGATCGATCGCGACGACATGCTCAAGCGCGTCGACGTCCAGCTCGACGATGCGCTTGCCCGCCTGAATCCCGCCGACCGCACCGCCGTGACGCTTCGCTATCTCCAATCGCGTCCGCTGCGCGAGGTGGCGGAGATCATGGGCACTACCGAACAGGCGGCGGCGAAGCGCGTGACACGCGCGGTCGCGAAGCTGAAGCAGGCGTTCGGCCGCCACGACATCGATCTCACGCCCGCCGCCGTGATCGCGGCGCTCGAGCGACAGGCGCAGATCCCGATCCCGCCCGGCCTCGCCGACAACGCCGCGGCGGCGGCGAAGAGCGCGGACGCCGGCGCCGCCGCGACTGCGATTGCAACGCAGGCGATCGCGCACGCATCGCTGCGGGCGGCGATCATTGCCGCCACGCTGACGTTCGCGGCCATCACTGCGTTCGTCACCGTCGCGATCGTCGCATCGCAATCGAGCAAACCGGCGTCGGTCACATTGCAACTTCCGCCACCGCCGGCGACGCCTGCAACCCAGCCGGTGCTGCGCGTCGGCGTCTACTTCAGCCACAACACCGCGGTTCATCCCATGAAGGATGGCAGGCCGCGCGGCTGGAGCGACCAGGTGAAGATCCTCGACGAGGTCAAGCCGTTTCCCGGACTCGACCTCCGCCCGCTGATCGAGCCCGGCACCGAGACCGAACCGCAAACCGCCCAAAAGCTCAAGCAGCACCTGCCCGGGAAGCGGCCGATCGACGTCACCGACGCCGCCGCGATGGCGCGCGAGCTCGACGTTATCCTCATCTGCGCCGTCTGCGAGCCGCCGCAGCCGGCGCTCGACGCGATCGAATCCGCCGTCCGCGGCGGGACCGGCCTGGTCGTCCGCCAATGCCTCGGCGGACACAGCGACGGCCTCGGCGGCTACGCGCATCCGCAGGTTCGCCTGCTCCGCGGGATGCACGATGCCGACCCGAACATGGTCACCGGCAAGTCCGGGGAGCTCACCGTCGAAGTGACCGCCGCGCACCCGCTCCTCGGCGCGCTCGGCCGGCCGGGAACGAAGCTGGCGATGACCATTTACGGCGGGTACGGCACGCTGGAAAAAGGCTCGACGGCGCTGATTGAGCTCCGCGACATCAAGACGCTGCACCACCTGTACGACCACACCACGGTCGAGTTGAAGCCGGGTTGGTCGTTCGTCCCGCTCGGCATCATGCAGCTCGACAAGGGTCGCATCGTCAGTTGCAATTTCCCTGTCTCCAGCCTGCCGCGCGAGTTGGATCGGGCGACGAATGGCAAGTTCACCGTCAACGCTCTGAAGTGGGCCGCCCACCGCGAGTTGGATTGAAGGAGGACTGGTCGCCTCTACGGCTGAGAACGCTGCCGCCCCCTGCCGCATCCGGAAATTCTGATCGCACGCGGTGAATTTTTCACCTCTTCAAAAAACACATCTGGATCTATATTCGCTGTTCCGGTCTTTCCATCTTGCGTCCGCCAATGAGGAGCTTTTCACATGCAAGGGCC
>JAXDMN010000284.1:0-3004 GCA_034666045.1 Phycisphaerales bacterium
TTTTCCAGGAATTCCTGCACTTCTCGCCCACGCTCGCCGATCAGCGCGACAACGGAAACATCCGCGCTGGTGTTCTTCGCGATCGACGAGACCAGCGTGCTCTTGCCAACACCGGGGCCGGAAAAAATGCCCATGCGCTGCCCGAGCCCGCAGCTCAGTAAGCCGTCGATCGCACGCACGCCGGTCGAAATCGACTGGCGAATCGGCTCACGGGAAAGCGGCGCGACGCTCGTGGCGTCGATGCGCCGAAAGCCGCTGGTCGGCAGCGGGCCCTTGCCATCAATTGGGTCGCCCATGCCATTGAGCACGCGCCCGAGGAGTTGCGGCGAGCACCAGACGCGCGGCGTGGTCGTGACGTTCTCGACGACGTCGCCGCGCGAGATGCCGGACATCTGCGTCAGCGGCATGAGCAGCGTGCGCTCGCTTTGCAGCCCGATCACTTCCGCCATGCAGCTTCGCCCGCCGTGACTGGTGATGCGGCACGTCGACCCGAGCGGCAGCGGCAGGTCGCACGCTTCGATCGTCAAGCCGCTGATCGCCTGCACCTTGCCGGCGACGCGCATGAGCATCGCGGATTCCACGCTGTCGAGCTGCGCTTTGAGGTAGGTCATGCGCCGCCGCCTCCATTGCTCCCATTGCTGCCGGGCAGGAGCTTTTGCGTGACGCGATCGAGCTGCGTCTTGAGGTCGGCATCGACATGGCCGTGCGATGTGAATACACGGCAGCCGCCAGGCGCGATGGAATCGTCGTCGACGATCTCGGCAGTGCGCAAGCCGGGCGAATCGAGCTGAAGCTGCGGAAGGATTTCCGCCAGAAGCGCCCGCTGCGACGGATGAACCGCGACGCGCGTCACGCCGGCGCGGCCGACGATGTTCAGCGCGGCGCGGATGTTCTCCAGCAGCGCCGCCGGGTCGATAACGCCGATCCGCCGGGTAATTCGACCCGCGATGGCCAGCGCCAATTCGACGGCATCGCGCGTGGCGGCGGCTTCGACTTGCGCGCGATATTCCTCCAGCGCCGCGGCGGCGGATTCGAAGGTCGCAATGAGCCCACACAGCCGCTCGCGATGCTGGTCGAGCGCCTCGATCGCGCCGCTGTCGCGGCCGTCGGTGTGGCCCTGCTGATACCCGTCCGCCTGCCCCTGCTCTCGCGCGGCCGATTCGATCTGCGCCGCGCGAGCGGTAGCTTGCGCGATGATTGCTTCGGCTTCCGACTGGGCTCGCGCCAAGCGCACGCGAGCCTGCTCCTCGACGTCGGGGAGCGAAAAACGAACGACCGTGTCCGGTATTTTCGAAGACTTGATCAGTGCCATCGGCCCTTAAACCGCCTTCCGGTGTTGCTCGCGCCAATCGCGCTCATCCCGCCGCCGCGGCCGTCGCCCATTGCGACGCTGGCGCTGCTCCATCACTTCGATCTCGCCGGCCGACTCCAGCCGGTGCACGACTTCCGCGACGCGCTGCTGCGCCTGCTCGATCGCGCACACCGCGACGGGCGACATGGACGCAAACTCCTGCTCGATCTGCTCCGCCTGCGCCTGCGGCAGGTTCCACATCACTTTCCGCTTCAGCGCCTCGCCCGCCGTGCGCAGCGCGAGCGAGATGGTCGCGTGATCGAGCTGCTCAATGATTGCCTGAATGTCTTCGTCGGCGGCGTCCATAAGATTCTCGAAGATCGCCGTCACCCGGCGGATCTGCTGCGCCAGGTCGGGCGAATCGGCTTCGAGCTCGGAAAGCAACTGGTCCTCGAAGTGGTCGTCCGACGAGTTGAGGATCTCCGCGACCGCGCTGACGCCGCCGGAGCGGATCGTTCCGCCTCGGATCGCCGCCAGGCGCTGCCGCAGACTCGTTTCGACCTGCTCGATGACCTGTGCGCTGGTTTGCTCGATGCCGGCGATGCGTTTAACGACGTCGATGCGCTTGTGGTGATCGAGCCCGCCGAGGACTGCGCCCGCTTTCTCCGGAGCGAGGTGCGCCAGGACGAGCGCGATCGTCTGCGGATGCTCGTCGCGGATCGTGTCGAGCAGGCTCTCGGTCGCAGTCTCGTGAAGCGACGCGAACGGGCCGGCGGGTGCGGGCGCGGGATCGGCCGGCGGCTCAGGCAGCGGCGGATTCGGCGACGCGGCGGCGCAGAATTGTCCAAGCACGAGCTGCCGCGTGCGCAGCGAAACGCTCCGCAGCGCGCCGACGCGGCGCATTTCCGTCCTTACTTCGCGGGCCGCTTCTTCCGGCAATCGTCGCAGCACCTCCGCCGACCGCCGCTGACCCAGCGACAGCATCACGATCGCGCTCTTGCGCAGGCCGGTCAGTTCCTCCCGCATCGCGGTTTCTCGCTCGCTGGTTCGCTCGCTCGTTCAATCCTGCTGGTAGATCCATCCGCGCAGCACGCGGGCGGCGTCGTCCGGGTGCTCCTGCGACATGTCGCGCACGCGACGGAACAACTGGTGCGCCTCGGCGGCGGTTCCACTGTCGTCATCCGGAACGCCGCCCGCGCCGGCGAAAGCCTGGTCGTCCTCGACGTCTTCGAGCGTCCCGTTGACTACTTCATGCTGCCCCCCGCTCGCGTCGATCATGACCGGCGCCGGCGCGGGCGATCGGCGGCGGACGATCAGCGACATCGCCGTCAGCACGACCGCCGTCATCGTCACCAGCGCGATTTCGCGAGCGTAAGTGTTGAGGTTCCGCGTGATAACCGCGACCGGCGGCGCAACCGACCCGGCGGTCGCCGCGCCCGTCGGCGCAATCGCCGACGACGCAACCGTCGCATCCATCGCCGCGGGCAGGGCGTCTTCATAGGTTTCGACGGTGACGGCGTCTTCGTCATCGACGCCGAGCGCGTTCTTGACGAGATTGCGAATTTTCAGCGAGTACGCGTCGACGACCGGCTGAAGCAGCGCATCGGTCGGCTCCTGCGTGCCGCTGTTGGCGCGGCGGTAAATCTTGACGAAGTACGTTCGCGGTACGGCGACCGACGCGCTGCGGACCGTGTCGAACCGCACCGGCGCGGG
>JAXDMN010000285.1:0-3246 GCA_034666045.1 Phycisphaerales bacterium
GCGGGCTCACGAAGGCGGGCGGCGGGCTGCTCGTCCTCAACAACGTCAACAACACCTTCAGCGGCGCGATGGCCGGCACGGACGGCAAGATCAGGCTCGACGCCAGCCAGATCGGCTCGTCCGGCACTTCCGTCAGCGGCGACGGCATCATCGAGATCGCGGACAACACCACCGCGAACCAGGTTCTCAGCACCGGCACGATCACGCTGACCGCGACGGGCAAGATCGACATCAAGAACAACAAACTCTTCACGACGACCGCCGCCGGCAACGCCGACATCAACGGCGTCTACAGTGGCGTGCAAGGCGAAGTGCAGCGCGCCTCGAACGGCGGCGCATGGGACGCGCCCGGCCTGACGACGTCGATGCCCGACGCCGTCACCGGCCTGACCACGATCGGCGTCGCCACCGGCGAGCAGATTCGCGGGCTCGGTCCGACCGACACCGACATCTTCGCCGGTCAGACCATCACCGGCGCGACGACGATCGCGATGTACACGTACGCCGGCGACGCGAACCTGGACGGATTCATTTCCGGCGACGACTACTCGACGATCGACTTCAACGTCGGCACGGGCGCCGATGGCTACTCCAACGGCGACTTCAACTACGACGGCATTGTCTCCGGAGACGACTACAGCACGATCGACTTCAACTACGCCGCCCAAGGCGCGCCGTTCCCGACCAGCGCGTCGGTCGGCGGACTTGCGGGCGTGACGGCGGTGCCGGAGCCGGCGTCGCTGTCGGTCATCGGCCTCGCGGCCGCCGGTTTGCTCGGCCGCCGTCGTCGCCGCAACGTTTAGTCAAGGTTTGCGAGCTCGTACGATTGTCCCTTCCCGAAGCCCCGCGCCCATCGCGGGGTTTCGTTGTTTTTCCACGCAAAACCGTGTGCTTGCGTCGCAGGCGCGCGGCGTCGGAGGCGCAGGCTGGAGCTTTCGCCCCGCGGTAGCCGATCTAGAAAACGATGTCACATCAATTGATCGTCGCCGATCCTTTTGCGACCTCTGATTTTAACGATCGCCGCCGCAGCGAGCCGCGCATCATGTGCGATCGCGAGGTGTCGATCATCCCGTGCGCCAACAACGAAACGGGCCGACCGATGCGCGCGCATCTCACGGACTGTTCGCTGCACGGGCTCGGCGTGATGCTGCCGGAATCGATCGACGCGGGGCAGCAGGTGCTGGTCAAGGTGGAGATGAACCGCCTGCCGATGCTGCTGCTCTACACGGTGCGTTACTGCGTGCCGATGAAAGCGGACGCGTTCCGAACCGGCCTGCGTTTCAGCGGGTACGTCGCCAGCAAGTTCCGCGGAGAGATGCGAACGGTGATTGGCGCGATGACGGGAGTGTGATCAGCGCGCGTGGCCGTCAACCGCACCCTATGCGCGTGAGACGGATCGCGCGGCGATAAGCGCGCGGCTTCCTGGTTCAAACGAAAACGCTCAACCTTCGATCGCGATCGAAGGTTGAGCGTTTTGCATTAGGCTCGGGCACAGCTCTGTTGCTGCGGCTGACGATTACACCCCGGTTGGGTCGTCGTCGTCATCATCAGCGATGCCGGCGCCGAGATCGTCGTCATCTTCATCGTCGTCGCGTGCCGCTTGCTCTTCGTCGTCGGCTTCGCCGCCGCCCGAGGACGCGCTGCCGTCGGCGTTGGCGCCCGTTTCGCCGCGGAAGCCGTCGACCACGCCCGCGACGATGCCGGCCGCGCCACCGACGGCCGCCGCCATCGTGCCCGCCACGCCGCCGCTGCGCTCGGTAAAGTCCTTCGCCTTGTTCATCATGCTTTGGGCTGCCGAGCGCGCCTTGGCTGGGGCGCCCTTGACCATCGCGCGCGCGCTGGTGGCCGCCTTGCGCATCTGGCCGGTCATGCCGCTGCGGCTGCCGCTGCTTTTCTTCGCCGCGCTGGCGCGACCGGTGGACTTAGCGCGCGTCGACTTGCCGCTCTTCGCGGATGACGAAGACTTCGCTTTCGACGCGCCGCTGCCTTTGCTGCGTTTGGCGGTCGTCGATTTTTTCGGAGTCGACTTCTTCGCCGCGCCGCGCGAGGCGGATGACTTCTTGCCGCCGCCAGCGCTGCCGCCGCCGGTACGTTTCTTGTTCCCGCTGCTCTTGCTACCTGCACGTTTCTTCGTGCCCGCCGACTTTGCCATGAAACCTCCTTCAGGTGATGGGTGGTGTACACCATAACACGGGTTCCTGCGAAAACGCGCGGGTTTGGTGACATTTTCCGGAAGCCGCGGGCGCGATGGCGCAAGCCACTACTTGAGCGGCATGGCGCGGGACCGGGTTACCACTCGAGGTTTTCGAGGTGACGCTGCAGGTCACCCGCGCTTTGGAAACGCGCGAGGATCAGGGAATCCTTCAACCCGCGGATGATGTCTTTCACGATCTTGGGCTGCTTCGCGTACTTCTCGCGACCCCCGACGATCACGTGGAAAACTTCAACGAGATTAAGAACGTCCTTATGAATCTTGCCGCGCGTCGGGCGGCCGAGGTCGAAGAAGTCGAGCAGCTTGACCTCGAAGTTGATCCCCTGGCGGCGGATCATGATGTTGTCATCGTGGATGTCGCCGTGATATTCGCCGCGCGCGTGGATCGGGGCGATGCCGCGGGCGAGGGCATACAGGACGTGCAGCGCTTCGTAGGTCGTCAGGGCGTGCTGTTTTTGCTGGGTGAGGAATTCGCTGAGCTTGACGCCTTCGACGAGCTCGCTGATGACGATCGTGACCTTGCGTTTCTTGACGTAGGCGATCTCCTGGTGATGGTACTGCATCAGGATCGGGCAGTGCCGCAGCGCGTCGAGCTTGCGGGCGTAGGCGATCGCGCTTTTGCCCATCGGATCGCGATGCGGATAGTAAAATTTCGCCGCCCGGCGGATGCCGGTGGTGCGCTCGACGATCGCGTAAACCTCGCCTTCCCAGCCACTTCCAAGCAACCGCTCGATCTCGTACTTGCCGGCGATCTTGCGGCCGGCGTCGAAGTCGAACCGTCTGACGTTTTTGCCCGCGCGATACATCATGCCGGGGCCATCATCGCCCCCGGCGGCGGGGGGCGTCAAAGCGATTCAAGCGGTTTCGTCTGCAGCCCGCCCGGGCGGCAAGCTCCTGCAATGCCCGCCGTTGCGCACGCCCGTTAAAGCCACCCGCATCGCGATGGGTACGGTTGGGTAACCGCTAACCTGACGAGGAATTGCCGGGATTTATAACCCCGTGGCCCATCGGTCAATCTGTAGTATTCCGGCAGC
>JAXDMN010000286.1:0-6178 GCA_034666045.1 Phycisphaerales bacterium
GCGCAGCGCGATGGAAAAATAGTTCCAGACGTCCGCCGCGCCCGGCAAGATTTTTGACGCCTTGTCGAGCAGCGCCAGCGCTTCCGCCGGACGCCCGGTCTGATGTGCCGCGACGCCGAGCAGATAATTCGCCGCGCCCGCGCCAGGATTCTGCGCCAGCACCTGGCGATAAATCGCCTCCGCCTCGCGCACGCGTCCGGCCAGGTGATGCGCGAGGGCGATTTCCAGCGGGTTGGTCTGCGTCATGAAGGGCGCTTCGACCGACGACGAATCAGATGCTGTTCAACAAGGCGACCACGTCTTCATCGTCGTTTGCCGTCTGCGCGAGCCCAGGCGCCGCCGGCGCGTTCGCGCGCGCCGATGCTATCGTCGCCGCCGCGGCGGCCGGCTGGATCTTGATCCAATTAAAATTTGCGACCGAACCGGTCGAGCCGTTCGTGTCCATCTTCACGCGCAGCACGTGCACGCCCGCGGCGAGGTTGACGCCGCTCTTGGTGACGTTCGCCCACTTCTGCCAGCCGGCGGTGTTGGGGACGGTGAGCGCGCCGGTGACGTTGACGCCGTCGATTTCCGCGTGGAATTTCCCGTTGCTGCCGGTGCTGGCGACGCGGAATGTCAACGTCGCCAGGCCCGCCGTCTTCACGTCGATCGTGTACTCGAGCCACTCGCCCGCCTTGACGTAACCGACGTCGAATCCGCCGCCGGTGTCGATGGTCGCTTCGATGTCGACGCCGGTCGTGCGATATTTGCCGCCCTTGTTGAGCGTTTCGAGATCGTGATAGGCGACGCCTTCGCCGCCGTTGTCGAAATCTTCCGCCTGGATCGTCGCGGTTGCGCCGCCGACGACCGCGAAGGGCGAACCTTTGAACGGCGTCTGCCCGGGTGGCGGTGGTGGCGGCGGAGGCGGTGGCGGTGGCGAGGGCGGATTACCCGGCGTGAACTGGAACCAGTTGAAATTCCCGACCGAGCCGGTCGAGCCATTCGCATCGAAGAAGACGCGCATGATGTACTTGCCGATCGTGGGCAGATTCACGCCGGTTTTCGTGATCGTCTGGTAGGTCTGCCAGCCGCCGGTATTCGGCACCGTCAGCAGCCCGGTCTTATTCACGCCGCCGATCTCGACGTGGAACTTTGCGTTCGCGCCCGTCGATGCCACGCGCGCGGCAAAATCGTAATACCCGGGGTCCATCACTTCGATCGAGTACTCGAGCCACTCGCCGGTCTTGATCCATCCGACGTTGTACTGCCCGAAGGTGTCGGTGGTCGCCTGAATGTCGACGCCGGTGGTGCGGAAGGCGCCGCCGAGGTTGGCCGAGTCGATGTCGTGATAGGCGACGCCCTCGCCGCCGTTGTCGAAATGCTCCGCCTCGATGCGCGTCGGCTGCGCGAAGATGGGGATGTCCCAGCCGAGGTAGGGCCACTGCGATCCCGGCGGCGGCGGTGGCGGTGGCGGTGGGAGCTTCGACAAGCGAAAATTGACGTTCTGGAAAAGGACGTAGCCGCTGCTGGCGGTGACCGTCTGCACGGTCGGCGACAGCACCGTGCGCGCCTGGTTCGGCTCGACCTTGATATTGCGCGTGCCGTACGGAACCGCCTGAAGCACGTACGCGCCGTCGTTGGCGTCGAAGCCGCTCATGTTGCGGACCTCGCCGGTGTCCCACTTGTTGTTGCCGTTCGCGTCGTCGTACACGATCGCGTCGTTGACCGGAGGCTCACCCGCGTCGCGCGTGCCGTTGTCGTTCGTGTCTTCGTAGAGCGCGCCGGTGACCCAGATCTTGTCGCGCGTGATGCCGAACGGACGATAGCGCAGCGCGGTGTCGCCCGCGCCATAGTTGATGACGTACGATGCGCCGGCGCCCGGAACGGTCGCGCGGTGACCATTGAGCACGATCAGCTTCACGGTGAGCGGCCCGCTCCATCCCTGCGGGATCTGCAAATAGTACCGGCCGCTCGAAAGCACCGGCGTGCTCGGGTCGTCGATCGTGTGACCGTTATTCGTCAGGTCGCCGTAGACGATCGCGCCTTCCATGGTCGGTTCGTTGCTGTCCCAGACGCCATTCGCGTTGACGTCTTCAAAATGCACGCCGGTCACGTAGCCGGCGGCGTAGCCGATGACGCCGAAGTCCTGGCCGGACACGGTCTGATTCGTGGCGAGCGTGAGGACGCGGGCGGCGTCCTGCGCGGGAAGCGTCTGCGCCATGCCGGTGTTCGGAATCACCTGCCGCACGTGATACGTCCCGGCGGCGAGGCTGCCGAAGCTGTAGATGCCTGACGCGTTCGTGGTCGCGGTGACTTCACCGGCGTCGAGCACGCCGTTCAGGTTCGCGTCGAGATAGACGGTTCGCCCGGACGATGCGGCCTCGGTGGAATCGCGGCGCAGATTGCCGTTGTTGTCGCCGAAGACGATCCCCGAGATCGCCGCCGTCTGCTGCGGGACGTCCGGCGCGAGGCCGGTGTAATTGGTGAAAACCCCGCCCGACTTGGCGCTCACTTTGACCGGGGCGTTGTTCGCCGGCGTCGTTTGATGCCATCCCTCGGGAACAGCGACGCGAATGTTGTAATCACCCGGCGCCAGGTAGAACCAGTACCCGTCGACGTTGGTGACGAAGCTCCGCTCGCCCGGGCTGAGCTGCCCGTCGTTGTCGTCATCAACGAAGACGAAGCGGCCGGGCACGAGGAAATTCTCGCCGGTGTCGCGGACGCCATTGTCGTTCGTGTCGTCGAAGACAAAGCCCGCGACCCGCGCCAGCCCGAGCGGCGGCTGCGGCGAGCCGTCGTTGCTCATCCGCGCCAGCGCCGCCAGCGTCCAGTCGTTGCCACTGCCGGCCAGCACGATCTTCCCGTCCGGCGCCAGCGCGATGCCCTGCGCAATATCGATGTTCTGGAAATCCGCCGTCGCGTGCCCGCCGCTCCCGAAGTTGTCGTCCAGCGCGCCCGTGGCGTTGAAGCGCGAGACGAGGAAGTCGACTGTCGGCGCGGGCCCCGGCCCCGCGCCGAGGCCGGACAGCAGCACTTTCCCGTCCGACTGAAGCGCCATGTCCGAGTACGGACCGGGCAGGACGACCGAGCCGTCCCCCCCGCCGTACGTCGAATCCAATTGTCCCGAGTTCGTCAGGCGCGCCAGCACGCCCTGGCTCGGCCCGGATGACGGCGCGGTAGTCCCGAAGGCGATGAACTTTCCGTCCGGCAGCGCGGCGAGGTTGGCGAAGAAGGTGGAACTGGGCAGCGCCGCCGCGTCCGGCCCGACGAACGCCGGATCCGCCAAACCACCATCGCGAATGCGCACCAGGATCGGCACGCCGTTGCCGGTGATGCCGCTGGCGATCATCCGCCCGCCCGGCAGCGAGATCACATCGCCGAAGAAGTTCGTGCCCCTCGTCGGTCCGAAGTTGACCGCTTGACCGCCGTTGAAGTTGGGATCGAACGATCCTAAGTTGGTCAGCCGCGCGACGCGCAACTGCCCGCTGTACGTCCCCCCGACGAGGATTTTGCCGTCATTGGTTGTCGCGATGGCGTTGATGTTCGAGAACGCCCAGATCGTCGTCCCGCCGTTCATGAAACTCGCGTCGACGTTCCCCGCGGTATCGAGTCGCTGAAGGTTGTTTGCCCAGGAGACGAAAATCTTTCCGTCGTTTTGAAGCGCGAGTTGAAAACGCTGCGGCGCCGGGTTCCCGGCGGGCGTGGCCGCGAGCAGGATCGCCGCGCTCTCGCCGTCCCCGCCCCCGAACGTCGTGTCCGGCGTGCCATTTTCGTTGTAGCGTCGCACGGAGTAATGGCGGCCGCTGTTGTTCAGCGCGAACTGCCCCACGGTGACGATCTTCTTGTCCGGCTGGACGAGCACATCGCTCAAGCCGCCATCGGCGCCGCTGTTAAAGGTGAGCTTGCCATCGGCGTCGAACGTGGTGTCGAGCACGCCGCCGGCGAACATCTGGCGACGTTCGAGCGGCTCAAAGAAAATCTCCGTCGCTTTCGACACCGCCGCTGACAAGGCGCGGCGTGATCGGGTAAATCGTCGCATTTGCTCCCCGCAGTGGAAATTGACCCGCGAAATAATAACGCTTCCGCCGCCATGAACGCCAGTCACGCAGTGCTGGACGACGAACTGTCGTGCGTGGCAGCCGCGTCTGCCGATGTAGGAAGTGTGAATTGCACGAATCCATCGCCGGCGGCGACCCAGATTACGGATGCTGCGTCCGCGCCGCGCGAATCGCGCCGCGCGCAGATGATCGCCTTGCTGATCTTTGCCCTCACGTTCGCGGGCATGGCGCGTATCTGCCGCAACGATTTCGTCGCGTGGGATGATTCGTTCACGCTCTACAACAACCCAAAGATGAACCCGCCCACGGCGGAGTCGCTGAAATTCTATTGGACGCACGCGGAGCACGGGCTCTACATCCCGGGGACGCAGACGGTCTGGCTCGCGCTCGCGAAAATTGCGCGCAATGATGCGCCGGATCTTCAGGGCATCTGGTTGAATTCGCGCGTCTTTCACACTGCGAGCGTCGCGCTGCATGCGGCGGCAGCGGTGGTGATGTTTTTGTTGCTGCGGAGATTGTTGACGGCTGTCCGCGCTCGGGAGGATGAGATTCCCGTGACCGTCGACATCGCCGCCGCGATCGGGGCGCTCCTCTTCGCGCTGCATCCGGTCCAGGTCGAGTCGGTCGCGTGGGCGGCCGGCATGAAGGACGTGCTGTACGGACTGTTCGCGCTTGTTTCGCTGTGGCAATACGTGGTCGCAGTCCAGTCATCGCCGGATCGACCACGCGTCGTGATCCACATGTCGATCGCGACGGCCGCGTTTGTCTGGGCGATTTTGTGCAAGCCGACGGCGATGGTCGTGCCCGCGCTGGCGGTCGTCATTCACATCGCGATCCTGCGCGGAAGTTGGCGCGCGGCATTGAAATGGACCGCCGCGTGGTGGCCGATCACGCTAGGCGCGATGATCGTCGCGCGGCTCGCGCAGCAGGTTGATGTGCCGTTCGCGCCGCTGTGGCTTCGCCCGCTTGTCGCCGGCGACGCGCTCGCGTTCTATGCGGGGAAAATCCTCTGGCCGTGGAAGTTGTGCATCGACTACGGCCGCTCGCCCGCGGTCGCGCAGGACGGCGGATGGATTTACGCGACGTGGCTGATCCCCGTCGCAATCGCCGCGCTGCTTTGGCGGAAGCCGCGCCGGGAGATCATCGCCGCGGCGCTGCTGGCGACGATTTGCGTTGCGCCGGTGCTCGGGCTGGCGAGCTTCATGTTTCAGTTCTACAGCACCGTGGCCGACCATTATCTCTACCTCGCGATGCTCGGGCCGGCGCTGGCGGTTGCGTGGATCGTCGCGAATGACCAGAAATATGCGCGGCCTGTTGCGTTCGTCGTGATTGGGCTGTTCGCCGTGAAATCGTTCGCGCAAACGGCGACGTGGCGGGATGATGAATCGCTGTTCACGCACACGCTCGCGGTAAACGAAAAAAGCTTCGTCGCCTGCAACAACCTG
This sequence comes from Phycisphaerales bacterium, assembly GCA_034666045.1. Classification (GTDB taxonomy): domain Bacteria; phylum Planctomycetota; class Phycisphaerae; order Tepidisphaerales; family Tepidisphaeraceae; genus JAICTV01. The sequence goes on from JAXDMN010000286.1 coordinate 5,483, forward strand.
GGCGGGTCGTTTGATTCGATGGGAGACGCGCTCGTCGCGGGCGCGAAGATCGCGGACGACATGGGCGACCCCGTCACCGGTCGCGCCTATCGACGGCTAGCGGTGGAAAATTTTCAGAGGGCGCGCGAGTTGTACGTGAAGTCGATCGAGACGCGACAGGCGGTCAACCGCGGCATCGACGATCATCTCCAGACGCGCGGCCTGCTGGCGATGACGTGCTCGAAGCTGAAGCGGCATGATGAAGCGCTCGCGCACTGGGCCGCGGCGGCGGAGATGATCAACAGTCGCTTGCCCCACCTTGCGAAGACAGAGCTGCCGAAGATCCATTGCCTGGCGGCGAAGGATTTGCTGGCGCTGCGGCGCCCCGCCGATGCGATGCGTCACCTCGCCGCCGCGCGCGCGCTCGATCCGAACAATCTCGCGATCGCGGACACGACCGATCAAGCTCAGCGCATGCTGGCGACGACACCGCTTGATTGATCGACGACTATCGTCGGAATGTGGGCCTTCGGCCCGACCGCTACGCGCAGAGGGTGTTGGTGAGGCGCGTTAGTGTCGACCGTTCATGGCGCCGACGGCCTGGTCGTAGACCTGCACGCAGGCGCGGGCGGCGTCGGTCCAACTCATCCGCGCGACTTCGAAGCTGCCGTGCTGGCGCAGCGTGCTCGCGAGCGGCGGGTGCTTCAGGACGGCGAT
>JAXDMN010000287.1:0-6493 GCA_034666045.1 Phycisphaerales bacterium
CATCGAGACGCTGTCGAGCAAGCCGTTCGCCGCCGTGGGTGAACTTCCGGCGACGGCGGAGCTGCGCGAGACGCAGACCGTCACGTTCCTCGACGGGCGCGAGCGGATTTTGACGACCGGCACGATTGTGCGCATCCTGCCGGACACGATCCACGTGCGTTACGATCCTCCGCGACGTGGCGGACGGGCGCCGCGCCGCGGCGACATCATGGTCTTCGTGCCCAACGGCGCGCAGCCGCTTTAGTTCGAGAGAGACAGACCGACGACCCGCAAAGCATCCGCGTTGGCATCGCACCGCTTCATCCTCGCCAGCGCGTCGCCGCGACGACAGACCCTCCTGCGCGACGCCGGCTACGAGTTCGACGTCGATCCGGCCGACATCAATGAAGAGGATTATCCGCAGGGGATGCTCCCTTCCGCGATTGCGCTGCGGCTGGCGGAAGCGAAAGCGCGGGCGGTGGCGGCGCGGCATCCGGAGGACGCCATCCTCGCCGCCGACACCGTCGTCGCGTTCGGCGATCAATCCCTCGGAAAGCCGGCCGACGCCGCCCAGGCGAAAAAGATGCTCCAGCTCCTCTCCGGCACGACGCACCTCGTCATTACCGGCGTCTGCGTCATGCGTCAATCAGTGCCCTTCTTCAAATGCACGCGCGTCATGTCGGCGGTGAAGATGCGCTTCCTCACGCCGAGCGAGGTCGAGCGCTACGTCGAGTCGAAGGACTGGGAGGGCAAGGCCGGCGGATACGGCATCCAGGATCAGGATCCGTTCGTCACGCGCCAGTCCGGCAGCCACACGAACATCGTCGGCCTGCCGATGAGCGCCGCGCGACAGCTTCTCGAAGAAGCCGGCATCAAGCCGGCGCAGAACCCAGGATCGGCAGTGGGATGACAATTCCAGCCCGCCGACGACAATGACGATGATCGGAAATGATGCGAACGCTGCCTTCGATCTTCGCCCTGCTCGTCGCCGCCGTCGGGTGGTACTACCTCTTCTATTCGCGCGCCGCAGAGCGGCTCGAGGGCGTCGAAGAGAACCGCTCGAATCGGCTGCGCGGATTCCTGCGGCGCACGAACGCGATCATCATGCTTCTCATGGCCGTCGGCATCGCGGTGGCGACGTTCCGATTCGACATGGAGCGGATGCCGACCCAGTTCGCGGTGACGTGGGTCGCGGTCATGGTCCTGCTGCTGGTTTCGGTGGTGCTGGCCTTGATCGACGTGCGGCTGACGCTAAAACTTCGCCGAACGCTCCGCGAGCGAAAGCGATCATGACGAGATCCGCCATCATTGCCTGTTTCGTACTATCCATCGTCGCGCTGCTCGCCGGCGGCTGCGGAAACGGTTCGGCGTCGAGCGGTTCAAAATTGCCGACCGTTCCGATGCAATTGGGCACGAAAACGTTCACCCTCGAAATCGCCAACGATGCCGCCGAGCGCGAGAAGGGCCTGATGCGGCGTGATTCGATGTCCGCCGATCATGGGATGATCTTCGTGTTCCCGGGTGAGGAACGCCTCGGCTTCTATATGCGGAACACGCGCATCCCGCTCGACATCGTTTTCATCAACGCCAACGGCGTCGTCGTTTCCGTCAAGCAGATGCGTCCCTACGACGCCAACACCACCTACGCCGACGCCCCGGCGAAATGGGCGATCGAATTAAACCAGGGCCAGGCAGCCGCCGCCGGTGTCAAAGTCGGAGATCAGGTCAGCATTCCGGAAGCCGCGCGGAACGTGGAACGATGATGGCGTCGCCCTCCCGCGTCCGATAATCGTCAACGCAATCCCTACATTCCGCACGACCCGTTAAGCCGCAGGCGGAAAAGGCCGACTCACAGAATGGGTGAGCGCGTGATCGTTGCGCGCTTCTGACAGTCGCGCATTTCGTGGGATTTGTAAATGATACCGGCCACCGCCGCAGCCTCAGCAGCAGAAGAGAAACCCACACTCCGCCTTGCGCAGGACGTCGACGTCGCCCCTGCCCCTGCCGGCGCCATCGCCGCTGCGGCAGCGCCCGCGGGCGGGCCGCTCGTGAGCGCGGAGGTGGTCACGTCGCACCTGGACGAGCTCCAGCGCGAGCTGGACCGCATGCGCCAGGAGATCGAGCTGCTCCGCCGGCGCGACGTGGCGTTGCAGTTCTACATGCACCGTTTGGATGAGGAGCTGAAGCTCGCGGCGCGCGTGCAGCAGGATTTCCTGCCCAAGTCGATGCCGAAAATCGGCCCGCTGCGCTTCCACACGATGTTCCGCCCCGCCGCCCATGTCAGCGGCGATCTTTATGACGTCATGCGGCTGGATGAATCGCACGTCGGCTTCTACATGGCCGATGCGGTCGGCCACGGCATGCCGGCGGCGCTGCTGACGATGTTTCTCAAGCAGGCGTTGGTCACGAAAGTGATTGACGCGACCGGCTACCGTCTGCTCCAGCCGTGCGTGACGATGCAGAAGCTGAACGACGCGCTCGTGGCGCAGAACCTGTCGACCGCGACGTTCGCGACCGCCCTGTACGGCAACATCAACTACCACACGCGCAAGCTCACCTTCGCCCGCGGCGGGCACCCGGACCCGATCCTGCTCACGCGTGACGGTGAACTGAAAATCCTCGAAGCCGAAGGGGCGCTGCTCGGCATCTTCCCCGACGACGTCTACCAGCAAACCTCCGTCGAGCTCGAGCCGGGGGACCGCGTCTTCATCTACAGCGACGGCGTCGAAATCGCCTTCAGCGACACCGACTCCCCCAGCCCCGCGAATTGGCGCGCGCTGCTGCACAACCGCCGCGACATGCCGACCGCACAAATGTTCGCCGAGCTGCGCCAAATCCTCGCCGGCGTCGACGCTGATGGCGATCGGAAAAAGGACGACCTGACGGTCATCGCGATTGAAGTGGAACGCTAACTCAGCGCAGCGGCAACGATCGATTGCGCCTCGCGCACGATCTGCTGGAGGTGCTGTGGGGACACAAAACTCTCGGCATAGATTTTATAGACGTTTTCCGTGCCCGAAGGGCGGGCGGCGAACCAGCCGTTGGCGGTGGTGATCTTCAGGCCGCCGATCGGGGCGTTGTTGCCGGGGGCGCGGGTGAGTTTGGCAGTAATCGGATCGCCGGCCAACGTGCTTGCATTGACGGCGTCGGCGGTGAGATTTTTGAAGGCGGCCTTCTGCTCCGGCGTCGCGGGGGCGTCGATGCGCGTGTAGTAGGGATGGCCGAATTCCTCCGCGAGACGCGCGTAATGCTCGCCGGGGTCTTGGCCCGTGCGCGCGGTGATTTCGGCGGCGAGCAGGCCGAGGATCAGGCCGTCCTTGTCGGTTGTCCAGACGGTTCCATCGCGGCGCAGGAAACTCGCCCCCGCGCTTTCTTCCCCGCCAAAGCAGTAGGAGCCGGTAAATAAACCGTCGGCGAACCATTTGAACCCGACGGGCACTTCCGCCAGCTTGCGCCCGAGCCGCGCGACCACGCGGTCGATCATGCTGCTGCTGACGAGCGTCTTGCCGACCGCCGCGTCCGCCGGCCATTGCGGACGATGCGTCAGCAGGTATTCGATCGCCACGGCGAGATAGTGATTCGGATTCATCAACCCGGCCGTCGGCGTGACGATGCCGTGCCGATCGGCGTCCGGATCATTGCCGAACGCGACGTCGAACTTGTCCTTGAGCTTCACGAGCGACGCCATCGCGTACGGGCTCGAGCAGTCCATGCGGATCTTGCCGTCGTGATCGACGCTCATGAAGGCGAAGCGCGGATCGACGCGATCGTTTACCAGCGTGAGATCGAGCTTGTAGAACTCCGCGATCGGCCGCCAGTACGCGAGCGAGGCGCCGCCGAGCGGATCGACGCCGACGCGCACGCGCGCGGCGCGGATCGCGTCCATGTCGACGACGGCGGCGAGGTCGTGGATATACGGCGCGGCGAAATCGTAGAGGTGCGTATTCGCGCCGCGCATGGCGGATTCATACGGCACCCGCCTGATGCCGTTGTTATCCGCGCGGAGCAGCTCGTTGGCTCTGGTTTGGATCCAGGACGTGATGTCGGTATCAGCCGGGCCGCCGTTCGGCGGGTTGTACTTGAAGCCGCCATCGCTGGGCGGATTGTGCGATGGCGTGATGACCACGCCGTCGGCGCGATGATCCGTCCGCCGGTGATTGTGCGTGAGGATCGCGTGCGAGATGACTGGTGTCGGCGTCGCGCTGTCGCCCTGCTGGATGAAGACGTCGACGCCGTTCGCCGCGAACACCTCAAGGGCGGATCGCTGCGCCGGCGTCGAGACCGCGTGCGTATCCTTGCCAACGTAGAGTGGGCCGTCGATGCGGTTGTCGCGGCGCCATTCGCAGATCGCCTGCGCGATCGCGACGATGTGCGATTCGGTGAAGGTCGAATCGGTCGGCGTGCCGCGATGGCCGCTGGTGCCGAAGCTGACGAGCTGGTTCGGGTTCGACGGGTCCGGCTTGCGCGCGTAATAGTCGCGCTCGAGCTGCGCCGGGTCGATCAGGATGTCGGGCGGCGCAGGTTGGCCGGCCAGGGGATGCACTGCCATAGTTGCCGTGTAGCCGACACGGCGCGGGTGCGTCTACTCCGGTTTCACCTTACGACAGATCGAGCGCCGTTGACGGCGCCGATGGATTCACCCGCGCGGCGGGCGAGATATAAGTCCGCCCCTGGAGAACGTCGTGCACGGCCGGGAGGAGATCCGTCGCCGCCGATCGCTTGAGCACGAACGCTGCCGCCCCCGCCGCGAGTGTCTGCCGCACTGCCGCCGGCTCATCGTGAACGCTCAAGACGATCACGCGCAAGTTAGGCCGATCCGCGGCGAGGCGGTGCGCGACATTCAGATCATCATGCGTGCTCGGAAGCGAAAGATCGACAATGACGAGGTCCGGCCGCATGCGCGCAATCGCTTCGATCAGCGAGCGGTCGTCGGCGACCATCACGACGGCGTCGAACACTTCGCCGAGCAGCGCGTGGATTCCCCGGAGCATCTGGTGATGCCGGTCGGCCACGATCACCGTGCCGTACGGGCTTGCCATAGTCGCCTATGCGCGGGAAACCTGCGAACGTTGGACGCCAGTGAAGATCGCTCGGGAACACGACGGTGCGGGCGCCGTGTTCGTGCGTCAAAGTACGCCGACACGGCGAAGGCGGCCACTCGCAAATGTACGAGACTGAAGCGTTTAAGCAGCGAGGATTTTGTGCCGTTCGAAGGGGAGGTCAGGTTGAATTACTGCGGCGCGACCAACCCGTAGCGCATCGCGTATTGCACGAGTTCCGCATTCGTCTTGACCGCGAGCTGTTCCATCAGCCGATACTTGTGGAACTCGGCGGTGCGCGGGGAGATGTTCAGGATGTTGGCGACTTCTTTTGCGGATCGCCCCTCGGCGACGAGTTGGAGCACTTCGCGTTGCCGCGGCGTGAGCCGGCCGAGCGGATCAGCCGCGGCGGCGCGGGCGGCGGCGGAGGCGGATGTGTCGCCAGGCTCGCCGGCCGGTCGCTTCAGCCGTTTCAGCTCCGCCTCGACGCGCGCCGCAACATACGTCCGCCCAGCGAGCGCCTCGCGCACGGCGGCCAGCAGATCGCCCGGCGCGGAATGCTTCAGCACGTATCCGCACGCGCCCGCCGCCAGCGCGCGGGCGGCGTAGCTGACGTCCGGGTGCATCGTCAGGAAAATGATCTTCGCCGTGCTGCCCGAGCGGCGGAGCTGCTCGGCCGCCTCGATCCCGTTCAGCAGCGGCATCGACACATCCGCGACGACCACGTCCGGCACGTGGTCTTCGACCGCGCGAAGCAACGCCCGCCCGTCTTCAACGACCGCGACGACCTCGTAGCCCGCGTCCTCGAGCAGTTCGCGAACGCCCTCCGCGACGATGCGGTGATCGTCCGCCAGCACAATCCGTACACGGGTCATGGCGTCCCCTTCGAAAACGACGGCGGCGGCGGGGACGGCGGACGGACGATCACCAGCGGAGCGCGTACTTCGATCGTCGCGCCGTGGCCGGGCGCGGAGGTGACCGTCAGCTCGGCGTCAACCAGCCGCGCGCGCTCGCGCATGCTCGCGAGGCCCAGGCCAGGTCCGGTGCGCAGACGTGGCGTGTCGAATCCGATGCCGGAGTCGCAGATGCGAAGGACGATCTCACGACCGTCGATCGCGGCGAGCGATACGCGCACGCGATCCGTCTGCGCGTGCTTCGCGACATTGCGCAGGCCTTCCTGGAGGATGCGGTAGAAGCTGAGCGCAAGATCGTTCGAGAGCGAATCCGGGAGCGGCGTGATGTCGAGCGCGACGGCGATGCCCTCGCGATCGGTGAACGCCTGGCACTCGCTTTCGACCGCGTCTGCGAGGCCGAGGTCGTCGAGGATCGACGGATGAAGCTGGCGCGAAATCGCGTGAACGTCGGTGGAGAGTTTGACGATCTGCTCGGTCATGTGGCGGACCTTCGCCGCCACCGCGCCGTCTGCGCCGCCATCGCCCCCCGCGCGCGCCTGGAGCTGCATCTCCAGCCGGCCG
>JAXDMN010000288.1:0-9374 GCA_034666045.1 Phycisphaerales bacterium
TTATTCGTCGTTGGTCGGACCGACGCAGACCATCCACAGCTTGAAGAAATTCACCACCTGCTGCTTGGTCAGCTTGTTGGCATTCAGGTGGTAATCGATCTTGCTGCTGCTCGGGGTCGTGCCGCCGCTGATCAGCGTGTCCTGGTACTCGATCGTGCCGGTCAGCGTGGGGACGGAGTTGTCGACGGCGAAGAAGGCGTCCTCGCCGCTCATCTTCTCGAACGCCGCCGCCTCGCTGGCGGCCGGCTTGTTCTTCTCCTCGTTGAAGCGGAGGTTGAACTCGTATTTCCCCTTGCCGTTGGTGGCGCGGTCGCGGTCTTCGACCCATTTGATCGAGCCGGTGACGACGTCCTCGACGTCCTTGCCGTCGAGCTGGTACTTGAAGCGGATGCCGTCCGTGAACCAGTTGCCGGTCTCGTAGTCGTAATCGAGCCGGCCGTTCACGAAGGTGTGCGGATAGATCTCGGCCGGGCCCTTGGCGAGCTCGACCTGCTCGAAGCGCATCGGGTCGGCCTTGTTGACCGTGATGGTGACGGTCTTGTCGCCGATCAGACGCTTATAGGTGGCGCTGGTGAGCGATTCCTTCTTCTCGGCCTTGCCGACGAGCCGGCCGTTGAAGCGGTCGGTGAAGGACGGCGCGCGTCCGACGGCCTGGACGGCGATGCGCAGCGGGCTTTCACCGCCGCCGAGGTTGTACGCGCCCGTGGCCGGGTCGATCGCAACTTCGCCGACCCAGTCGCCGACGTTGCGCTTCTGCTTGAGGTCGCGCGGGTTGAGCACGGCGATGTTGATCTTGTAGGCCAGCTTCGCGTTCTGCTTGTTGCGCCCGAGCGTCTTCGTGACCAGCTTGGGCTGGCGGACGATGTCGCCGCTGAACTCGGTCGTCTTGGCGACGTTGAGGTTGAAGCTGTACTTGTCCTGCGCCCCGATGGCGGCGGAGCCTTCTTTCAAGTCGCCGCTGGAATCCAGGTTCGTGCGCGTCTTGAAGTCGATGGTCATCTGCCCGGCGATGATGTCGTCCTCGGTGACGGTGCCATCGCCGCCTGCTGCGGGCGCCGCCGGCGCATCAGCAGCGCGTAAGATCGGCATCGAGATGAAACAGGTAACGAGTAACGTGACGAGCACCGCGAGATTCCGGAAGCGGCGATCCATTGCGAGTTTTTCCATTCTTCGTTCTCCTTCCAAGAGAAATTGAACCTGAAATAGTAACCAGGGGCGGAAGTGTCGCAAATCGCGGGAGCGGGAAAATTAGAAATGCCAGCGTATTTATAACGCGGCCGCGCGGGCGCGGCCGGCAGGCGTAAGCGCGGAACTTAGAATGATCGCCCCGATTGATAACGCAACCGCCACGCGCGCATCCTGTATCGTCATGTCGTGGGGACCACAAGGCTCTCGCACATCCTCAAGAATCCGCCGCCCGGCGTGAACGTCCGCGTCGAAGGGGAAGCCGCTCACATCAAGCTCAAGACCGGCGTGCTTCTGATGGAGATCGTTTACGACGGCCGCGGCCGAAACCTGCGCCTGCGCGACCAGTTCTCGTTCTATACGATCCCAGCGGACGATGTTCGAAGCATTGAAGTCGTCACGTTGAAGAAGCGGCACGTGCTCGACATCCGCACGCCGCTCGGCCGGCTGCGCTTCTTCGCCCGGCGCGACCGGGAGAAGCTGCAATTCCTCGCGGATGCACTGAAGCAGTTGATCGAGCCCCCGGGGCCCGCCGAGCGCGCGAGCGAAAATGACGACGTCGTCGCCGTCGCGACGCACAGCTACGGGGCATTGCGCTACTGGCTCCCGCGCATCGGCATCGCGCTGGCGGCCATTCTGCTCATGTGGGGCGTGTGGGAGGGCGTCCCCGCCTGGCGCAGCCGCGCTTGGCCGGCGGCGGCGGGCGAGGTGACTCATTCGAAGTGGGAGATGACGCGAAATTCGCGGCGCGACCGGCATTACGTCGCCGAAATCAAATATCGCTATCGCGTCGACGGCGTAGAGCATACAGGCGAGCGCATCGGCTTCGGCCGGTTCAACGAGAGCCACGCCGTGCGCGACCTGCTCCGCGCACACCCGGGCGGCTCGACGATCGACGTCTTCTACAACCCGCGCCGGCCCACTGAATGCACCGTGATGCGCGGCGGCGGACCGATGGCGGTCCTGCCGTGGGTGTGTAGTGCTCTCACGCTGGCATTGTGCGTGCCCGGCCTCTTTCGCCCGCCAACCGCGGAGCAGGAAGCGCTGGTCGCGAAGTACATCACGCAGCCGCCCGCATCTCCCGCGCACGCCTTCGACGATGCGCTGGCGACCGTCCGCTGGACCGGCGCGATCGAGCATGCAAAGCAATTTCGCCGCGCCGCAATACGCGAACTCGCGCGCATGTTCGCGCGCGTGGCACTCCTCACGCTGACCATCGCGTTCGGCCTGCGCTATGCGATGCTCGACGCTGCGCCGCCCCAGGTGTGGGCGCATATCTTCGCTATCGCGGTCGGCGGGCCGATGCTCATGTTCGGCTACCTCTGCACGGCATTGATGTGCATCAAGGTGCGCCCGCCGAGCTACGCGATCACCCCCAATGGCATTCTCCGCGGCTCGAGCGAGCACCCGCTGCTCCGCTGGAAACTCTTCGACAACTTCGACGTAACAGATCAAGGCGGGCTGCCGCTCTTGCAGCTCTACAGAAAAAGCCGCAAGGCGCGCGACGTCATTCTGCCACCCAACCGTGAACTGCGCGAGCGTGTCATCGATGCGATCGCCGCGCATCTTCCGCGGCGACCGTCCACGTCGAACGTGACCGTGCTCCCCGCCCGCGGATTTTTCCGTCGCATTCTTCGACGGGCGTTGCAGCGGCTCAGGCGATGAATGAGCGTGCCCCGAAAACGCAGTAAATCGCGACGCCTCAGTGCGAATATTCCTTTTGCAACCGTTCGAAGCGCCGGATAGCATGATGGCTTCAATTCTCGGGGCTGGGCATCGGAGGGCTTGATGAAATCGATGTTCATTTCTAGCGCGCCGCGTGCCTCTAAACGCACCACGCTCCTCGCCGCCGCCGCGGCCATCGCCGCACTGGCTGCGCCGCGCTTCGCAACCGCCGCCGCCGATTTCAGCTCCGTCTGGAACGGCGGAACCGGAAGCTGGAATGACCCCGCTCAGTGGACGCCCGCACTGGTCCCCAACAACGGCGCCCAGACCTTCGATGCCTCCATCGCCGCCGGCACCGCCAACCTCGCCTCCAACGTGCTGCTCGAGAAGCTCAATGTCACCGGCGGCGTGATCGCCAGCCCCTCCGCCACGCCATATACCATCACCGCCAACGACATTTTCACCTGGAGCGGCGGGCAATTTGAGAACTCGAACGTCGTCGCGGGCGCCGGCGCGAATCTTTCGGGCAGCCCGACGAGCTCCATGCTGGGGCTCACCATTCCCGCAGGCAAATCGCTGACGTCCTCGGGCGGCACCTTTCAAATCACCCGCTCAACCATCAACAACAACGGCGCCATCCAGATCAACGGCGCTACGGCATTCAACACGTCCAGCGGCACCACCTTCTTCCGGGGCACGATCAATAACGCCGGCGCCATGAACGTGAACGCCGCGACGTCACTGAGCAATGTCGCCTTCAACAACTCCGGCACGATCTCCCTCGCCGCCCCGCTCACGCTCAACGGCGGCGGAACCTGGACCGGCGGCAGCATCACGTCGCCCGGCGGATTCGCGCTGACCTTCACCGGCAACAGTCACGTGCTCGACGCCGCCAGCAACATTCCGGGGACCATGCCGCTCAACATTCAGGGGAGCGTGACATTCGATTTCCCCATGGTCCGCACCGCGCCCACGCAGCTCAAAGGCGGCACGATGTTCTTCAAGAAGCCGGTCTCCTTCCCCGCCGGCGGGCCGGCCCTGCAGATCTTCGGCAACGCCAATTTCGATGGAGGCGCAACCATCGATGTCCCCTTGACCCTCTTCAGCGCCCGCATCGAAGGCGCTACCATCAATCGGCCCTGGACGATGGCGGTCGAGCCCCAATTCGGCGGGTCGTGCGCCATCGGCGACCTCGACGTCAGCAACGGCGTGACCAGCAACGCCGCCCTCACCAAGTCCGCCAGCCTCGTCATCTGGGGACCGTTTGTGAACAACTCGACGATCACTGCGAGCAGCCCGACCTTCGCGGGAGACGCGCTTTTCCAGAACAATGGAAGCGTGACGATGACGGCGGGCGTCGGCATCCAATTCAACGCCGAGACCAACACCGTCAACGCAGTCGGCGCGACGATTCAAACCGGCAGCACCGGCCAATTCCTCGGGACCATGACCAACCGCGGCTCGATCACGACCGGCGGCGCGACAACGGTGGGCACGGCGCTGCACAACTTCGGCAGCGTTGCGATCTCCGCCGGCAATCTCACGCTCCAGGGCGCGCTCGACAACCACGGCACCATCAACGTCGCCAGCGGATCGATGGCGGTAGACCAACCCTACGGCGGCGGCGCGATCTTCGCGCAGTACACCGGCGCCTCGACCACCCTGAACGGCGGAGCCGGGACCTTGACCGTGACGCGCTCGATTCTTCGCGCCTACGCCGCCAGCCCAGGCGACGCCGACGATCCCGGAACCACCGGCGCCTTCACACTCAACGGTAATCTCATCCTCAACGGGATCGGCAGCGAACGTTCGCGGCTCGAGATCGAGCTCGGTGGAACAACGCAGGGAGGCTCATACGACTTCTTCGACGTCAACGGAACCGCTTCAGTCGACGCGGTGATCGACATCCGGCTTGTGAACTCGTTTCAAAACTCGATCAGCTCCAGCGACGTCTTCACGGTGCTGACGGCGGACGCGCCGATCACGGGCACGGTCCGCAACCCCTGGATCGGCGGCCCCCCCGGCCGCGTCATCACCGCCGACGGGCTTGGGAGTTTCCTGGTCTCGTTCAGCGGGAACAACCTGGTCCTGAGCGACTTCAGCACGGCGGTGCCCGAGCCGGCGTCGATGGCCGTCATCGCGTTCGCCGGCGCTGTGATTGGACTGACGCGTCGCCGCCCCCGTGCGAGATCTACAATCCACGCGACGCCGTAAGACCCGGCGTTTCCTGGAAAACCTTTTTGTGAATCGGATCGAAGTCCGAGCTCTGCCCTACGTGATGTTCAGCGTCGGCGCGGGCGCCCCAAGATTCCGCTTGCTCACTTCGCCAGCCAGGTGGGTGACGACTTTTTCGAGCGCTTCGCGCAGGCGCGGATTGCCGGTGAAGTTGGCGGTGGGATCGCCGGCGTCGCTGTTGACGCGCAACTCCGTGAACATCGGCACTTCGCCGAGGAACGGCAGGCCGAGCGTCTGCGCGGCCCGCTGCGCCCCGCCGCGGCCAAAGATGTCGCTCTCTTCGCCGCTGGGCGAGACGAAGTAGCTCATGTTCTCGACCACGCCGAGGATCGGGGCGCCGAGCTGCTGGAACATCCGCACCGCGCGGATCGCGTCGTCGAGCGCGACCTGCTGCGGCGTCGCGACGACGACCGCGCCCGTCAGCGGAAGCAACTGGCACAACGTCAGCGGCACGTCGCCGGTGCCGGGCGGAAGGTCGACGATGAGGTAATCGAGGTCCGGCCACTCGGTGTTGTCGAGCAGCAACTGCTTGAACGCGCCGTGCGCCATCGGCCCGCGCCAGATGAGCGGCTTGTCCTGCTCGACGAGCGCGCCGATGGTGATCGCGTGGATGCCGTGCACTTCGAACGGCTGGATCTTGTTGCCGCGCACCTGCGGCGGCTTGCCTTTGAGGCCGAGCATCGTCGGCATCGACGGGCCGTAGATGTCGCCGTCCATCAGTCCGACTTTCGCGCCGCAGCGCTGGAGGCCGACGGCGAGATTGGCGGCGATCGTGCTCTTGCCGACGCCCCCCTTGCCGGCGCCGACCGCGACGATGTTCTTCACCTGCGGCAGCGCGTTGTCGCGCTTCTGCCCCGCCGGGCCGCGAGTGTTGGCGGTGAGGTTCAGCTTCACCTGCTCGGCGCCGGCTTTGCGCAGCGCATTGGTGACGTCGCGCTCGATGACCTCTTTGAGCGGGCACGCGGGCGTGGTGAGCTCGACGGTGACGTCGACATTGTTGCCGTCGACGCGGACCTCTTTCACCATGTTCAGGGTGACGATGTCCTTGAACAGCTCCGGATCCTGCACGGTCCGCAGCGCGGCCATCACCTGTTCACGCGTTAATGCCATCGATTGCTCGGCCTTTCCATTGCGATTGCGATTGTGCCCGCCCGCTGAGCTCACATCGGCTCAACAGGTCTTGAAGGGCGGCGAATTATAGCGGTCGTGCGGGCGACAAAGTAGGCGGCGGCGAGGCGAACCGTCGTCGTGCGACAAAAAACCGCACGCGCGGCGAGTTCCCCGCTCCCGGATGCGGCTGTGGCAGCTATCATTCGGTCATGACGCTTCAAAGCGCCAACGACATCATCCGTGCGCGCGCCCTCGGCTCGCCCGATTCCGACACCGGCGTCACGCGCCCGCGCGATCCGAATTGTGCCGTCGAACAGGGCGATCTCGGCACCTCGGGCGGCGTCAACATCGCCCCCGGAAGCGACGACGACGGCTGGACCGTCCCGCAGCCCGTCGAGCTCTCCGACGGCACCCGGCTTCAACTCTACAAAGACGGCGAAGCGCTTCACGCCGCCTACGACGCGATCAAGAACGCGAAGAAGCGCATCTGCCTCGAGGTCTACATCTTCGCCGACGACGACACCGGCCGCGCCTTCGCCGATCTGCTCTGCGAGAAGGCGCAACAGGGCGTGAAGGTGTACGTCATCTACGATTCCTTCGGCTCGCACAGCGTCCCGCACCTGTGGAAGCACACGGCGGAGATTTTCAAGAAAATGCGCCGCAGCGGCGTGCGGCTGGCGGAGTTCCATCCCATTCGCCCGTGGGAAGGTCGATTCGGCTGGCGGCCGGTCAACCGCGATCACCGCAAGCTCCTCCACATCGACGACGACATCAGCGGCCTGGGCGGGTTGAACGTCGGCGGCGAATACGCCGGCTCGTGGGTCGTGCCGTCCAAAGCCAAAGAGTGCGACCTCTGGCGCGACAACGCCGTCGGCATCGTCGGGCCGGCGTCGCGCATCCTGCTTCAGTCCTTCGCCGCCACGTGGCGCTACATCCACACCGGCGGGCGCATGCAGCGCGCGGAGCTTTATCACCCGCTCGGCGACGGTGAATTCGGATTGCTCGCCTCCGTGCCGTCCATGCACAGCCAGCTCACGCAGCGCCTGCGCGACGTGCTGAAAAGAGCGCGGCACTCGATCGAGATGACGATGGCCTATTTCGCGCCGCCGGATGAGCTGATCGATGGGCTCTGCAAGGCCGCCAAGCGCGGCGTGCGCGTGCGGCTGATGCTCCCCGGGCGCGGCGACGTCAGGCTGCTCATCACCGCCGCCCGCTCGTTCTACGAAAAACTCCTCCCGGCCGGCGTGGAGATCTACGAGCGGCAGCACGTGATTCTGCACGCCAAGACGATGTGCATCGACAACGAGTACACGGTCATGGGCTCAACCAACCTCGACTACCGCAGCATCGAGTACAACCTCGAGCTGGCCGCCCTGATCAAGTCGAAGCCGTTCGGACAGCAGATGCACGACCTGTTCGAGAACGACGTGCGCTACGCGCATCGCATCAGCCTGAAGGAATGGCGCAAGCGCCCGTTGCTGGATCGTTTCGGTCAATGGGCGGTCAATCGCGCGCGATATCTGCTGTGACGTAGCGCGAGAGAAATGTCATTCTGAGGTACATGGGTACCCGCGCAGCGGGTGATCCAAGAATCCGCGTCTTCCGTCGATCGGCCAGATCCTTCGCAGTACCTCAGAGCGTGTCTGAAAAGTCGTGGCATGGGCGCCTCGCCCATGCATCTCGCCGCGCCAGCGGCTCTTGGTTGTGTCACAGAAACGGCGGGCCGCCGCGAATGCATGGGCGAGGCGCCCATGCCACGTGAAAAGCGACTTCTTAGACACTCTCTCAGGATGACAACTCTCCTCGAGTTATCGCTATCGCCGCATTTCCAGTGAAGCGAGCACGAACGCGGCGGCGGCTTTTGGATCGTTCGAGTCGCGTCGCGCGCGGATGTACGAGTCGTATGACCCGTCGCGATACGAGCTCACGTCGACAGTCGCGCACGAATCGGTCAGCAGCACTCTGTCGCGGCGGTCGCCGGCCTTGGCGAATTGCTTGACGATGCCGTCGTAGCCCTTTCGCGCCACCTCGGCGTGTTTCTCATCGAGCAGGCCGAGACGGACGCCTTTCGCCAGGGCGTAGACGCACAGGCACGAACCGGATGACTCGAGATAGTTCCCCTTGCGGCCAGGCTGATCCATCACCTGCCACCAGACGCCGGTGGCGGGATCCTGCGCCGCGGCGATCGCGTCGGCGAGGTTTCGGTAGATTTCGAGCACCTCGGCGCGGCGCGGATGATCGCGCGGGAGACGTTCGAGCGTCTCCACGACTGCGGCCGCGTACCAGCCGACGCCGGCGCCCCAGATCGTCGGCGAGGTCCCGGTCTCGCGGTTCGCCCACCGTTGCGTGCGCGCGGCGTCCCAGCCATGGAAATACAGCCCGCTCTTCGGATCGCGCGCATGCGCCGCGATCACGATGATCTGGTTCGCCGCCTCGTCGAGCCAGCGGGAGTCCTGCGCGACCTGCGCGTACTCGGCCATGAACGGGCTCGTGACGAACACGTCGTCAATCCAGATCTGCTGTGGCGTTTCCTTCGAATGCCAATATCCGCCGTCGAGCGTGCGCGGCTGGGTCTTGAGCTGCTCGATGAGCGCGTCGGCGGCGATGCGATAGCGCGGCTGGCGCAACTGGCGATGCAGGAGAAGGATCAACCGCCCGGGCGCGACATCGTCGACCTCGTACTTTTTCGGCTCGTAAGCCGGCGTGGTGATCTTGCCCTTTTTGTCAATGAACGCCTCGATGTATTTCTTGCCGTAGTCGATGAGAGCCGGATCGCCCGCGCTGACGCCGACCAGTGCAACCGCGTGAGCGGCCAGCGCGGCGCGATCATTCCATTGCGGCGCGTCTCGATCCTGCGCAACGATCGACTTGGCCATGCGGAGCGACCACGGCTTGGGCGCGTCCGGCTTCGCCTTCACCTTCTCTTTTTTCTCAGTGAAGTTGTCCGGGTCCGCGTCCTTGTCTTTATCCGCAGCCGCACAGCCACCCGTTCCCGTCAGGGCGATCGCAACGAGAAGGAGAAGCAAAACAGCGCACGCCGTCCGTGGCGAAGAAATAGTCATCCGTTCCATTCTCCGGTGAACACTTCGGTCGCCGGTCCGGTCATGTACACGTTGTTGTCCGCCTGCCGCCACTCGATGTTCAAATCGCCGCCGGGGAGGTGGACGAGGACGTTGCGT
>JAXDMN010000289.1:0-5551 GCA_034666045.1 Phycisphaerales bacterium
ATTATGCCGGTTCAGTTACGCGCCCACCATTGGTGGGGAAGGTCAGCCTTGCGCAGGTCGGCATTCGGATTTCGTCATTGATTCGGATTTCTGGTTTCGGATTTCGTCATTCGCGGCTTGCCCGCGCGGCGCATAAAAAAAGAAAGCTTCCGCCGTGGCAGGGAAGCTTTCTTTTTTGTTTCGAGGCCTAAGTTGGAGCCAAGGCCGAAACGGATAGTGGTGTCTGTGCAGAGAAGACCAAGTCACCGGGCGATTGAGCCACGCGCCCGATTCGTTAGAGCAAGTTACTTCTTGCCCTTCTTCGTCGTCTTCTTCGAGGAAGACTTCTTGGTCGTCGACTTCTTACCTTTCTTAGCTGCCATGGCGCTTGGTACCTCCTTTCTGTTGCGGAATGTAAAGCTGGAAAGTTTTTCGGTCAACGATTTTTTGCTTGCGTGACATTTTTTTTCTGCGCTGCGGCGCGGGGTAAATCGCGCGCATCGGGGACGTGCGGCGCGCGCCGGGTGCGCGCAAGACGCGCGACTTTCAGTCAGTCGCCCGCGCGCCTAAGATGGCGCGCGCACTCCAACAAAGGTCCTCGCCATGTCCGCCATCAAGCGTCCGCTCGTCCTCGTCATCCGCGACGGCTGGGGGAAGAATCCGTACCCGCAATGGAACCACGGCAACGCTGTCTATCTCGCCAAGCACCCGGTCGCCGACCGCTTGATGGCGGAGTATCCGAACACGCTCATTCACACGAGCGGGTTCGACGTCGGACTGCCGGAAGGGACGATGGGAAACAGCGAGGTCGGGCACCAGAACATCGGGGCCGGGCGGATCGTGGATCAGGAGTCGGTGCGCATCACCAAAGACATCCGCAGCGGCCACTTTTTCGACAACGTCGAGCTGAACGCGGCGGTGACAAATGCCCTGAAAAACGGCACAAATCTGCACTTGATGGGGATCGCCAGCGACGCCGGGGTGCACGGGCTGCTCGAGCATCTTTACGCGTGCCTGGAGCTGGCCAAAAAGCGCGGGCTCGAGCGCGTTTTTCTGCATGCGTTCACCGACGGCCGCGACACGCCGCCGAACTCCGGGCTCGGGTACATCCGCGCGATCGAAGCGAAGATGAAAGAGATCGGCGTCGGTCAGATCGCGACGGTATCCGGGCGCTACTACGCGATGGATCGCGACAACCGCTGGCAGCGCGTCGAGCGCGCGTACGATGCGATGGTCCTGGCCGAAGGGCCGCGCTTCCCGAGCGCCGCGGATGCGATCACTTACTACTACACGCACCCGAGCGCGCCGAACATGAAAGGCGATGAGTTCGTCACGCCGTCGATCGTCACCGACGACAACGGTTCGCCGCGCGCGATCGTCAAAAATGGCGACTCAATTATTTTTTACAATTATCGCGGCGACCGCCCGCGCGAGCTGACAAAAGCGTTCGTGATGCCGACGTTCACCGGATTCGACCGCGGGCCGAAACTGGAGCTGCACTTCACCACGCTGACGCAATACGAGCAGGGTTTGCCCGTTCACGTCGCGTATCCGAAGGCGGCGAAGATGAAGAACATCCTCGGCGAGCTCGCGTGCGATCTTCGCTTGCGGCAGTTCCGCTGCGCGGAGACGGAAAAGTTTCCGCACGTCACGTTCTTCTTCAACGACTACCGCGAGCCGCCGTTCGAATGCGAAGACCGACAGATCATTCCGTCGCCGCAGGTGAGCACGTACGACCTGGCGCCGGAGATGAGCGCGTACGGCATCTGCGACGAGATGGTCCGGCGCATCGACAGCGACAAGTACGACCTGCTGGTGGTGAATTTCGCCAACGGCGACATGGTCGGCCACACCGGCGTGCTCGACGCGGCGGTGAAGGCGGTCGAGCACGTCGACATCTGCGTCGGCCGGGTGCTCGAGGCAACGCAGCGCCGCGGCGGCGTCGCGATCGTGACGGCCGATCACGGCAACTGCGAACAAATGATCGACCCCACCACCGGCGGCCCGCACACGGCGCACACGACGTACCCGGTCGAGCTGATCGTGGTCGACGACCGGATGAAGGGCAAACGTCTCGTGGAAGAGGGCCGCCTTGCGGACGTGGCGCCGACGGCGCTGCACATGATGGGCATTGAAAAGCCGGCGGAGATGACGGGGCAGTCGCTGATTCTGGAGTAGCCACCACAAATTAGTGATCACTTTACTTTCTATCGGGACACGCGTATAACAGCCCTCGAGGCGAATCCATGTGGATCCCAGCCATCGTTCTCGCAGCCGCCGCGGTCATGATGGCGGTTGAAATCGCGCGGCCGGGGAGGCGGTGGCCTCATGTAAGCGGGTGGTGGGCGCGGGCGATTCTGCTCAATGGGGTGCAGGTCGCGGTCGTGTTCCTCGGCGGGTGGTTGTGGGAAGCGTGGATGCGATCCGCTCGGCCGTGGTCGGCGGATGTTCTCGGCACGACGGGCGGGGCGATCGCCGGGTATCTGGCGATGACGTTCGTTTACTACTGGTGGCATCGCTGGCGGCACGAGGTGCCGTTTCTCTGGCGCTGGTTTCACCAGGTGCATCACAGCCCGCAGCGCATCGAAGTCGTCACCAGTTTTTACAAGCATCCGTTCGAGCTGATCGCCAACAGCCTGTTGTCGGGCGCGATTCTTTACCTCGTCGTCGGATTGAGTCCGAAGCCGGCGGCGTATGCGATTTTGCTCACGGGGCTGGCGGAATTGTTTTATCACTGGAACGTGCCGACGCCGTACTGGCTCGGGTACATCGTGCAGCGGCCGGAGAGTCATTGCGTGCATCACCAGGAGCACCTGCACACGTACAACTTCGCGGATTTGCCGCTGTGGGACATGATGTTCGGCACGTTTCGGAATCCGAAAAAGTTCGTTGCCCGGTGCGGGTTCGGAGAGGATGAACTGAAGCTGAAGGAGATGCTGCTCGGCGCGGACGTGACGATGGGGCGATCGCATCCTGCCATCGTCGAGCCGGGATTGGGCCCGACAGAGGACCGATGAATGAGCGGAGACGGAACATTCTCGCCGCTGGCCTGCTCGTGCTGGGCGTGATGCAGATGGTGGGCGACGTCACCGGCATCGCGGCGATCAAAGGGATCGCGGCCGCGACGGCGGCGTCGCCGGCGCCCAGGGTTTTCTCCGCCGTGCGCGGGCTGGAGACGTTTTCGACGAAGTTTTTCCTCGAGTGGACGGATGCCAGCGGGCAAGCGCGCTCGATGCAGTTGACGCCGGCGATTTATTCAAAGATGCGCGGGCCTTACAAGCGGCGGAATATTTACGGGGCGGTACTGGCGTACGGGCCGGTGCTGCCGGCGCGGTTGCGCGATCCGGTGTTGCGGTATGCGGTGACGGGGGATGCGCCGCTGCTCAGGGAAGTAGGCATCGATCCGAGCGGCGTGCGGGATGTGCGGGTGCGGTATGAGCCGCTACCGGGGACGCCGGCGGAGATTCCGCGGGTGATCGAGGTGACGCGCTAAATCCTGCTCCCTCTTCCCGGTACGCCGGGGAGAGGGGCGAGCGGCGCTTCACGTCGATGATCGGTCGATTCGTCCATCGGCGCGATGGGGCGAGTCGAACGGTGCTAACCTCCACGCGCAACTCGCCCCTCTCCCCCGCTCTCTCCCCGGCGTACCGGGAAGAGGGAGTAAGTTCTTCATGATTTCTCCCATGACCAAACTCCTCGGCGAAAACGGCTGGACGGGCGGGCAGTACAGTTTGTTTCGCTTGATCTTCGGCGGGTACCTCTTCGTTCATTTCGCGCATCTCGTGCCGTGGGGAGCGGAGATGTATTCGAATCGTGGCGTGCTGCCGGATGCGGCGGCGTCGCCATTGATAAAATTGTTTCCCAACATCCTGGCGATCTACGACACGCCGTGGTTTGTGACGGCGTTGCTCGTTCTCGCGGTGCCGTTGGCTGCGATGTTGGCGATCGGGTGGCGGGATCGGATCGCGGCCGTCGGGCTCTGGTACCTGTGGGCGTGCTTCTTCGGGCGGAATCCGCTGACGGCGAATCCGGGGCTGCCCTACGTCGGGTTGATGCTGCTGACGCACGCGCTGGTTCCCGCTGCGCCGTATGGGTCGGTCGCGGCGCGGGGGAGGACGGATCCGGGGGGCGGATGGGTCATGCCGCGGAGCGTATTTACGGTGGTGTGGATTCTCATGGCCGCGGGGTACACGTACAGCGGGGTGATGAAATTGAGCAGCCCGTCGTGGCTGGACGGGTCCGCGTTTCGGCACGTGCTGGAGAATCCGCTGGCGCGCCCGACGGTGCTGCGAACCGCGCTGCTGGCGCTGCCGCCGATCGTGCTCAGCGTGGCGACGTGGGCGGGGCTTTTTCTGGAGATCTCGTTCGCGCTGCTGGCGCTGATCCGAAGACTGCGCCCGTGGGCGTGGCTCGCAGCGTTATTCATGCACCTGTCGCTGATGGCGGTGATCGACTTCGCGGATTTGAGTTTGGGGATGGTGATGCTGCACCTGTTCACGTTCAACCCGGCGTGGGTGCGGCCGGCGCGCGATGCGCCTGGGGCGACGGTTTTTTATGACGGGCATTGCGGGTTGTGTCATCGTACGGTGCGCTTCGTGCTCGCGGAGGATTTTCGGGGCGCGTTTCGGTTTGCGCCGTTGCAGGGAGAGACGTTTGAAAAGTCGGTCGATGCGGGGCGACGCGCGGAGTTGCCGGACAGCGTGATCGTCATGACGGGGGACGGAGCGCTGCTGACGCGCTCGGCGGCGATTTTGTTTTTGTTGCGCGGGCTTGGAGGCGCGTGGCGCGTGATCGGTGCGGCGGGCGGGATGATTCCGCGGGTGGTGCGGGATGCGGCGTACGACGTCGTGGCGCGGGTAAGGAAGAAAATTTTTGCGCAGCCGGCGGAGATGTGTCCGATGTTGCCGGCGGGGTTGCGGGGGAGGTTTGGGCATTAGGACGGGTGGGACTTCGTCCCGACCGTTACGCGCAGGCAGGGGCGGGGAGGGGCGGGGGGGCGGCGCGGCAAAGGGGGAGTTATGTGGGGGTTTTCGACCTTATTGCACGCTGCGGCCCCTATCCTGTATCGTGGTCGCCGATAGAGGAGTTTTGGACCCATGAGCCACATTATCGCGCAGCCCTGCATCGGCACGAAGGACACCGCTTGTGTGACGGTGTGCCCGGTCGATTGCATTCACCCGACCAAGGACGAGGCGGATTTCGCCACGGCCGAGATGCTTTACATCGATCCGGACACCTGCATCGACTGCGGCCTGTGCGTGGATGAGTGCCCGGTCTCGGCGATTTTTCCGCTGGAAGACCTGCCGGCGGAATGGGCGGAATTTATTGAGAAGAATACGGCGTATTACAAGAAGTAGTTCGCCGA
Organism: Phycisphaerales bacterium; assembly: GCA_034666045.1. Classification (GTDB taxonomy): domain Bacteria; phylum Planctomycetota; class Phycisphaerae; order Tepidisphaerales; family Tepidisphaeraceae; genus JAICTV01. Next base: position 5,345 of record JAXDMN010000289.1, read on the forward strand.
ACACCCGCCGCGCATTGAAGCTTCCCAAAACGTGTTGAACGAACGAGCCGCGATTCGCCGTCGCGGCTCGATTTTGTTATGACGGATCGCTCACGTCTGCGCGCGTGTGCGCGCGCTCGCTTCACATGAGTCACGGATGCGCAGTTTGTCTCGGATTCCTATCTGCTTTCTCGTCTTTGCAGCGATCGCGCCCGACGTAGTGCGGGC
>JAXDMN010000290.1:0-26700 GCA_034666045.1 Phycisphaerales bacterium
GCGATCGACACCGCGCCGATGGTCACCCGCGCCGCCGGCTGGGACACTGACAACGACGGCATGCCGAATTATTGGGAGACCCTTCGCGGCTTCAATCCATCCGCCGCCGACAACAATGCGATTGCGCCGGATGGCTACACGCGCCTCGAAAAATATCTGCACTATCTCAACGCCCTCGCGGTGTGGAACCCGGACGCCAACGGCAACTGGTCAGACCATCTCAGTTGGCGCGGCACGCGTCCGACTTCGGCCGATGCGACCGCCTATCTCGGCACGAATACGACCGCCGCGCGCACGATCAACGTCGATCTGCCCGTGAGTCTCGGCCAGCTCAGTTTCAGCGGCTCCAACCCGATGACGCTTTCGGGCGCGAGCACGATCACGATGGACGTCATTACGGGCCTCGCGACGGTCGACGTGCAGGGGAGCCACACGATCTCCGCACCGCTCCTTCTGGCGGACAACACGCGATTCGCCGACAGCCAAGCGAGCAATGTGCTCACCGTCTCGAACCTTCAGCCGACCAGTGCGACGATCACGAAGACCGGCCCGGGCACGCTTGCGGCGAATAAGATCCGCGCCGGCGGACTGACGATTAGCGCAGGCACCGTGAAAGTGCTCGACAACGGCGGCAGCGCCGGCGCGAGCCGGGTCACCAATCTCGCCCTCGCCGCTGGCGCCAAGCTCGACCTGCGCGACAATAAGCTCGTCATCGCCAGCGCAGCGGTCGGCACGTCGAACGGCTCGACCTACAGCGGCATCCAAGGCCTCGTGCAGTCGGCCAGCCTCGACGGCTGGACCGGCGCCGGCATCACCACGTCCATGCCGGACGCGGCCGTCGGGTTGACCACGCTCGCCGTCTCGACCGGCGAGGAAACCGGCTACGCGGGCGGCACCTTCGCCGGAATCAGTATCGCCGCCGCCGACGTCCTCGTGATGTACACGTATGCCGGCGATGCGAATCTCGACGGTTTTATTTCCGGCGACGACTACAGCACGATCGACTTCAACGTCGGCACGAGCGCGGGCGGCTATTACAACGGTGACTTCAATTACGACGGCATCATTTCCGGCGATGATTATTCCACGATTGACTTCAACTTCGTCGCGCAAGGCCCGGCGTTTTCGACCAGCGGCAGCGGCGCAATGGTCGTTGCGGTGCCCGAGCCCGCAGGATTCTTTGCCGTCACCGCCGCCGCCGTGCTGCTTCGCCGCCGCCGCCGCTGCTCGCAATAATTTTTTAGCACGCGCGATTTCCTTTCCGACATGGCCTGCTCCCGTGATTTGGGATAGGGTCTGCGCCGTGACACGAATTGCCCTGGCGTTGTTTGTGATCGGCGCAGCGTTCGGCTGCGCCGCGCGCGCGAAGGGCCGCGGCGCGCAGGCGCAGGCGTGGTCCGTCCGCATGGCGGATTCGATCGTCGCGCGCAATCCGCAGCCGTTTCAGATCGAGGCCTCGAGCCACAAGTGGAACTATGCGACCGCGTTCGCCGTCTACGCGATTGCGCGCGTCGGGCAGCGCACCGGCGATTCGCGTTATCTCGACTACGCCACGCAATACATGAGCCATTTCGTGAACCGCGATGGCGTCATCACTACGCCGACGTACGATCCGCAGGCGTACCGCCTCGACGACGTCGCGCCCGGGCGGTTGGTGCTCCTGCTGCACGCCTCGACCGGCGAACCGAAATATCTCCGCGCCGCCGACGCGCTGGCGGCGCAGCTTCGCACGCAACCGCGGACGAGCGACGGCGGCTTCTGGCACAAGCAGATTTACCCGCACCAGATGTGGCTCGACGGCATTTACATGGCCTGCCCTTTCATGGTCGAGTACGGCCGCGCGAAAAAAGAGCCGCAGTGGTTTGACGAGTGCGCCCGCCAGATTATCACGATCGCCCGGCACACGCGCGACGCGCGCACGGGCCTCTTCCATCACGGCTGGGACGAAAGTCGCGGCGAAGCATGGGCTGACCGCACAACCGGTCTCTCGTCCGCCTTCTGGGGCCGGGCCGTCGGTTGGTATGCGATGGGAATCGTCGAGACGCTCGACGCGATGCCGGCCGACCACCCGCAGCGGCCGGAGCTCGTGCAGCTCTTCCGCGCGCTCGCCGACACCGTCGTCGCGGTGCAGGATCCGACGAGCGGGCTGTGGTATCAGGTGCTCGATCAGCCGAAACGCGCGGGCAACTACCTCGAATCATCCGCCTCGTGCATGTTCGTCTACACGCTCGCGAAAGGCGCGCGTCTCGGCCTGCTCGACGCGCAACACGCGGCCGCCGCGCGAAAGGGATATGACGGCATCCTCCAGCGCTTCGTCAAAGAAGAAGCCGACGGGCGAATCAGCCTGATCGACACCTGCCAGGTTGCCGGCCTCGGCGGCAATGGGAAAACACGCGACGGCTCCTTCGCCTATTACATCAGCGAGCCGCGCGTGGCGAACGATCCGAAGGGCCTTGCTCCGTTCATGCTCGCTGCCCTGGAGATGGAACAGGCGGATCGGTAGACACATGTTCCGACGCGCTGCATGGTTGATCCTCGTCTGCATCATCGCCGCGCCTCAGATCGCGCGGGGCGACAGGGTCATCACGATCGCCGCGAACGGGTCAGGTGATTTCAAGACCGTTCAGGCGGCAGTGGACGCGGCGCCGGCGAACAGCGGCGAGCGCGTCGTCATCGCGATCAAGCCCGGGATCTACAAGGAGCGCGTGCGCATTGCCCGGGACAAGCCGCGCGTCACGCTGCGCGGCGAGGACGCCCGGACGACCGTGCTGACGTACGACCTCTTCGCCAGCAAAGTCATCGCGCCCGCGACGCAGCCGGTCGGCACCAGCGGGTCGTACAGCACGCTCGTCGAGGGCGACGACTTCATCGCCGAGAACATCACGTTCGAGAACGCCGCCGGGGAAGTCGGGCAGGCGGTGGCGCTGCGCACGACCGGCGAGCGGCAGGCGTTCTACAACTGCCGGATGCTCGGGTGGCAGGACACGCTCTACGTCCATTCCGGCCGCGCGTATTTTCGCGACTGCTACATCGAGGGCCGCGTCGATTTCATCTTCGGCCGCGCCGCGGCGGTGTTCGATCGGTGTCACATCCACAGCAAGAACGGCGGCTATGTGACGGCTGCGGCGACGGAGCCTGCGCAGCCGTATGGTTTCGTCTTTCTCGACTGCGTTCTAACCGGCAAAGGCGAGCGTGCATTCCTCGGTCGACCCTGGCGCGACGACGCCGCCGTCGCGTTTATCCGCTGCGAGCTGGGCGATCACATCCAGCCGGCAGGATGGGACAACTGGCGAAATCCGGCGCGCGAGAAGACGGCGCGTTTCGTTGAATACCGTAATACCGGCCCCGGATCAGCCCGCGCCGCCCGCGTCGCGTGGTCGCACGAGCTCACCGACGACCAGGCCGCCCGCTACACGACGAAGAACATCCTCGGCGGCGGCGATCACTGGGATCCGTCGTCCCGCTGACGCTCACTCGAAAAACTGGAACGAACGCGAAGGTCCTGTACCATCTTCACGTCCGCGCCGCCCCCCTTGAACCACATGAGAGTGATGTCTTACAACCCGCTGGTCAGTCTTCGCGGCCGACTCGCGGCGCTGCTGTTGATCGTTCTCGCGCCGCTCTTCGCGATGGTTTTTCTCATGCATTTCAAACATCGACACCAGGACATCGACCGCGCCGGCGCGAACGGGCTTCAGCTTGCCCGGCTCGCATCGGAACATCACGACCGGCTGGTCGAAGGCGTGCGGCAGTTGCTCGCGGGGCTGGCCCGGCTGCCGGAAGTGCGCGATCTCGACGTCGCGCGCTGCAATGCCACCTTCGCCGAAGTGCTGCGCGACAACCCGGTCTACGGCTCAATCACGCTGAGCAACGACGACGGCGACATCATCAGTCCCGCCGCGCCGGCCGCACAGCAACTCAACATCAACGACCAATTGTGGTTCCAGCCGGTGCGCCACGCGCGCGGATTCACGGTCGGCGGGTACCAGTGGGGCCGCGTGACGAACGACATGGTGCTGATCTGCGGACTGCCGCTGCTCGACGAACAAGGACGCACGCGCGCGGTGATTTCGGCATCGCTCAGAACCAAGTGGCTGGAACGTTTCGCGCAGGCGGCGAACCTTCCGCCCGGATCGACGTTCACGGTCGTCGGGCAGGACGGCAAAGTCTGGGCGCGCTATCCAGACGGGGCGGCGTGGGTTGGAAAAAGCGTGCCGGAAGCGCCGGTCGTGCGCAACGTTCACGGCGCCGGACTGACCGATGCGCCGGATCTCGCCGGCGCGGCGCGGATCTGTGCGTACGCGCCGCTGAGCGTCTCGTCGGTCGGCTCGGCCGCCGCGCCGGGCAGTCCGGTGTATGTGCTGGTGTCGATGCCGCGACAGGCGGTGCTGGCGCCGGCGAATCGCGAGTTGGCGGTCGGGCTGGCGGGACTGAGCCTGGTCACGCTGGTGACGCTCGTCGCCGCTGCGATCGGCAGCCGGTTATGGGTGCTTCGCTGGATGGATCGTCTCGGGGTGGCGACGCGGCGGCTGGCGGCGGGCAATCTCGCCGCGCGGGCCGGTTTGGCGGGCGGACCGAGCGAGTTCCGACGCCTCGGCGATTCCTTCGACGAAATGGCCGCCGCCGCCGAGCAGGCCGCCGCGCGACGCGACACCGCCGAGAGCGACCTGCGCCGCAGCCATGAGCTGCTGCGCGCCGTCGTTGGCTTCGTCAGCGAAGCGATGTTCATCAAGGACCTGCAAGGCCGCTACCTCCTGGTCAATGCTGCGGGCGCCGAGCTGCTCGGGCGCTCGGCCGACGAGGTCATCGGAAAGGACGACTTCGAGCTCATTCCGCACGCCACGGCTGAAGCGGTCCGTAGATCAGATCGAGACATCATCAGCAATGGCACGCCGCAAACCTTCGAGGAGACACTCGACATCGACGGCAGCGCGCCCCGTCACTTCCTGACGCGCAAAGCGCCGTACCGCGACATCAACGGCCAAGTCGTCGGGCTGCTCGGCATCACGCGCGACACGACCGCGTGGAAGGAAGCGGAGCAGACGATCCGCCGCAGCGAGCAGCACCTGCGAAACGTTCTCGACAGCATTTTCACGTTCGTCGGCGTGCTGACGCCGGACGGCGTGCTAACCGAAGTGAATCGCGCAGCGCTGGTCGCGGTCGGCGCCGAGCCAGGCGAGGTGCTGGGCAAGCCGTTCGAACAAACGCGCTGGTGGTCACAATCCGAGCCGGCGCGGGTGCAACTGCGCGAGGCCATCGCACGCGCCGCGCGCGGCGAACGCTCGCGGTATGACGTGACCACGCGCATCGTGGACGGCCGACCCGTAGTGATCGACCTGATGATCGCGCCGATGCTGGACGAAAGCGGCGGCGTGACGCACATCGTGGCATCGGCCATCGACGTCAGCGAGCAGCGGCACGTCGAGCACGCGCTGCGCGAGAGCGAGGAGCGTCTGAGCCTCGCGATGCGCGCCGCGGGCCTGGGGACGTGGGACGATGACCTGCGCACGGGCAAGTCGTTATGGTCCGAACAGAATTTTCGCCTGCTGGGTTATCAACCGCTCCCCCAGAGCGGCGAAGCGACATACGAGATGTGGCGCACGCGCGTCCATCCGGATGACCTCGATCGCGTGATGCGGGCGATGCATATCGCGATGCGCGACCGATCGCTTTACAGCCCGGAGTATCGCGTCGTTCACATGGACGGGCAGATCGGCTGGCTATCCGTCGCCGGGCGGTTCGTTTACGACGGTAACCAGCCGGTTCGCTTCATCGGCGTCACGCAGGACAGCACGGCGCGCAAGCGCGCCGAAGAAGAGATCGCGCGGCTGATGCAGCAGGCCAACGCCGAGCGCATCAAGCTGGAGGCGGTGCTGCGGCAGATGCCGGCGGGCGTGGTGATCGCCGAGGCCGCGTCCGGGCGGATCGTGCTGCGCAACGAACAGGTCAGCCGCATCTGGCGCCGCGCCATCGCGGACGGTGCGAACGGGGTGAACGGCGCAAACGGCGATAATCACTTCGAGTGGAACGGCTTCCACCCCGACGGCCGCCCCTACGGCGCTGCCGAATGGCCCCTGGCGCGATGCATCGCATCGGGTGAGCGCGTCGCCGGGCAGGAGATCGAGATCCTGCGCAGCGACGGGACGCGCGGTTACATCAGCGTCAACGCCGGTCCGATCCTCGACGGCAACGGCAACATCGTCGCGGGCGTCGCGACCTTCTACGACATCACCGAACGCAAGACCGCCCAGACGTTCGCGAAGACGCAGCAGGCGGAGCTGATTCACCTGTCGCGGCTCAGCACGATGGGGCAAATGGCGGCGGGACTCGCGCACGAGCTGAACCAACCGCTGGGCGCGATCCTGAATTACGCCGGCGTATGTCTTGATCGCGTCGCGGCGCAGGACGTGGTCGATGCGAAAGTCGTCAAGGCGCTGGAGGAAGTCGCGGGTGAGACCCGCCGCGCCGGCGAAATCATTCGCCGCCTGCGCGGATTCGCCCGCAAGGAGAAACCCAACGTCCGCCCGACGCCGCTGAATCCACTCGTGCGCGAAGCGGTCGCGATGGTCGCGAGCGAGCTGCGCTACGCCGGCGTCCACCTCGAGTTTGAGCTCCTCGAATCGCTTCCCGACGTGATGGTGGACGGCGTGCAGATCGAGCAGGTGCTGGTCAACCTCGTCCGCAACGCGATCGACTCGATGGCAGAAACCGACGCGCCCGCGCGGCGGCTGACGCTGCGCACGGAAACCATGAGCGGCGCGCTCGCGCGCGTCAGCGTGATCGACGCCGGCTGCGGCATCCCAGCCGATGTGCGCTCGCGCATCTTCGATGCGTTTTTCACGACCAAGCCGGATGGACTCGGCATGGGCCTGCCAATCTGCCAATCGATCATTCAGGGACACGGGGGCAATCTCACCATCGCGAACAATGACGGTTGCCGCGGCGCGGCGGTCTGTTTTACGCTGCCGCTGGCTCTGGGGGAGACGTTGGAATGACGGGAACAAGTGCCGCCGTGCGAACAACCGTCTGCATCGTTGACGACGACCCGGGGATCCGAAACTCCCTCGAGATGGTCATGGAATCCGCCGACCTGCCCGCGCGCCTCTACGCCAGCGCGACGGAGCTGCTCGCCGATCTCGAGGCAAACCTCACGCACGACTGCTGCGGATGCATCCTGCTCGATCTGCAAATGCCCGGCATGACCGGCATCGAGTTGCTCCGCCGCCTCCGCGAGCTCGGATATGATTCGCCTGTCATCGTCGTCACCGGCACCGCCACCATCTTGTCCGCCGTCGAAAGCATGAAGCTCGGCGCCGTCGATTTCCTCGAGAAACCGATCGACCACCGCATCCTGCTGAACAAGATCCAACAGGCGCTGGCCGCGCATGCGGCGAAGCGCGTCGAGGCGTCGGAAGTCGTGGCGATTCGCGATCGCATGGCGACACTGACCGATCGCGAGCTCGAGCTGGTCCGGCTTGTCGTGAGCGGGCTGGCGAACAAGCACATCGCCGACGAGATGGGCATCTCGATCAAGACGGTGGCGAATCACCGCGCCAACCTGATGGCCAAGGCCGGCGCGCTCAACGCCGCCGACCTCGTGCGCATGAGCATGATCGCGGGGATCGTCTAAATCCCCTGCCCCGCGCGCTCATCATGCAGCGATGCGCGATTCGGAATAGCGGTCGCGGACGGTGATGAATTGCGATTCGCACTGGATGAACGCGTCCACGATCGCAGGATCGAAGTGCGTGCCGGACTCCTGGAGCAGCATCGGCCTGGCGACGTCGTGCGCGAACGCGCCCTTGTAGACGCGCTTCGACGTCAGCGCGTCATACACGTCCGCCAGCGCGACGATGCGCCCGGCGAGCGGAATCTCTTCACCCTTCAGACCGTGCGGATAGCCGGAGCCGTCGAAGCGCTCGTGATGGCTGATGGTGATGTCACGCGCCATCTCGAGGAACTTTACGCCGGGGAACTGTTGCAGCGCGGCCTCGAGGGTTTGGGCGCCGATTGTGGTGTGGGTCTTCATGATCTCAAATTCGCGGTCGCTGAGCCGCCCGGGCTTGAGCAGCACGCTGTCCGGGATGCCGACCTTGCCGATGTCGTGCAGCGGGCTGGTCTGGTAAATCAGCGCGACGTATTCGCCGCGGACTTGTGAGCGGAATTTCTCCATGCCGACGACCTGCTGGGCGAGCAGGCGCGCGTAGCCGCGCACGCGCTCGAGGTGCGCGCCGGTTTCCGGATCGCGCGACTCGGCGAGTTTCGCCATCGCGAAAATGGCGACGTCGCGCGTCTCCAGCGACAGCACGCGCTCCGCCGTCCGCACCCGCGCCAGCAGCTCCGCGGGGTTGAACGGTTTGACGATGAAATCATCCGCCCCCGCCGTCAGGCCGGCGACGCGCTCGTCCGGGCGATCGCGCGCGGTCAGCAGGATCATGTAGACGTACGCCGGCAGTTCGCCGGAGCGCACCGCCTGGCAAAGCTGGATGCCGTCCATCTCCGGCATTTCCCAGTCGGAGACGAGCAGCCGGCACGAGCCGTCGCGCAGCCGCTCGAGCGCCTCGCGCCCGTTCGTCGCGGTCTCGACTTCGTACCCGGCCTGCGTAAGCGTCGCCTTGAGCATCTCCAGGGCAATTTCGTTGTCGTCAACAATGAGAATCCGCATCTTCCGTTCCCTCCGTCGTTCTACTTCTGGCTACTTCTCGGTCTGCGCGCGCGGCGCGGGCGACTCTGGTTTGGTCGTTCGCGCCGATTTCAAATAGTCGGTGCAGCGCTGGATCTCCTCGCGCAGGCGCGCGAGGTGCTCTTCCGTCTGCCCGAGCTGCCGATCGCGCGCCAGCCGTTCGAGCGAACCGGCGATATCGGCCACATCCGACGCGGTCACCATCGACGCCGCGCCTTTGAGCGAGTGCGCCGTCCGCGCCGCGCTATCAACGTCGGCGGCGGCGAGACTTCGCGTCAGCTCCGGCAGATCGTGCGCGAGCTGCTTTTCAAATTTCGCCAACACCGCGGTGACCGTCGCCTCGCTGTTCATGCAGCGCGACAGCAGCACGTTCAGGTCCATCGGCAACGACAGGGCATCGACCGCCGCCGCATGTGCGGCCGCCACCGCGGCCGCCGCCGGCGTGCTTTCGCCGCCCGCATCCACCGCGCCTGCCGCGGCAGCAGCAGCAGCCGCAGCCACCGCCGCCGGTATCGGCATCGACCGCCGGCGGAGCAACGACTCGATCAGCGAAAACAGGTGCCGGGGGTCGATCGGTTTCGTGCAGTATTCGTCCATTCCCGCCGCCAGGCACTCTTCGCGGTCCCCCTTCACAGCATTGGCGGTCAGCGCGATGATCGGAATGTGCGCGCCGGTTTTCGCCTCGTGCTCGCGGATCGCCTTCGTCGCCTGGAAGCCGTCGAGCTCCGGCATCTGACAATCCATCAGGATCGCGTCGTACGCCTGCGTCGTCGCCGCCTCGACCGCCTTGCGGCCGCTGTCGACGATGTCGCAGACATAACCCGCGCGCTCGAGCAGCTCGCGCGCGACAATCTGGTTCACCTCGTTGTCCTCCGCGACGAGGATCCGCCCCGTCGCGCCGATCCGCGCGGTGGGCAGCTCGACCATCGCCGGATCCGCCGGCGCGTCGTTGCCGGCGATTGCGTTCATCAGTGCGTCGAACAGGTACGACTGCCGCACCGGCTTGCTCAGATATCCTGCGAAACCGACCGCCTTCAGCAGCGCCTTGTCCGCCCGGGCGTCCATCGGCAGCAGCGCCATCAGCACGGTCTTCACCGCCGGCTGCTCCTGCCTGATCGCGCACACCAGCGCCGAGCCGGCGGCGCCGGTGGCGTCGCTGTCGATGATCGCGACGTCGAACGCCGCCCCGCCTCGCGCGGCGTCGCGCAACAGCGACAGCGCATCGCATTGCCGACCCGTGTGACCCTGAATCTTCCAACTGGCCAACTGCTCTTGAAGGATCATGCGCGTCGTCTCGTTGTCGCTGACCACCAGCACGCGCAGCCCGCGCGGATTCATCGCCGGCCGCGCGGCGAGCTGCGGATTCCCGCGCTCGAGGTTCGCGACGAACCAAAACGTTGATCCCCGCCCCGGCTCGCTCTCGACCCCGATCGAACCGCCCATCAGCTCGGCCAACTGTTTCGAGATCGCCAGGCCCAGTCCCGTCCCGCCGAACTTGCGGGTCGTCGATGCGTCGACCTGCGAGAATGGCTTGAACAACCGGTCGCGCCGCTCGCGCGCGATGCCGATGCCGGTGTCGGTCACCGAGAAACGCACGGTCACTGCGCCAATGCTCGCCGGTGGCTGCGGCAAGACGCGGATGATCACCGACCCCTTCTCCGTGAACTTGATCGCGTTGCTGACGAGATTCACGAGGATCTGCCGCAGACGATCCGGATCGCCGCGCACGTGCGTCGGCACGTCGGCGTGGATGTGGCAGGCGATTTCGAGCCCCTTCCGCGCCGCCCGGTCCGCCAGCAATTCCATGACGCCCTCGGCCGTCAGCGCGAGGTTGAACTCGATGTTCTCCAGCTCGAGTTTTCCCGCCTCGATCTTCGAAAAATCGAGGATGTCGCTGATCAGTGTGGTCAACAGCTCGGCGGACGTCTTCGCCAGCCCGGCGTAGCGCCGCTGCTGCTCGACGAGCGGCGTGCCGAGCAACAGGTCGATCATTCCGACGACGCCGTTGAGCGGCGTGCGGATTTCGTGACTGACGTTGGCGAGGAACTGGCTCTTGGCGCGGCTGGCGGCTTGCGCGTCTTCCACCATGCGCTCGAGCTGCCGCCGCGCGCGGATTTGAGCCACCATGTCGTTGAACGAGCGCGCGAGCTGCGCCATCTCGTCCTTGCCGCGCACTTTCAATGACAGGTCGAGCTCGCCCTGCGCCACTTTCGCCGCCCCGGCGACGAGTTCCTGCACCGGCTTGGTGATCCGCGAGCTGAGCACGAAACTCACGACCATCGCAGCCACCAGACCCGTCACCATGATCATCGTCAGACGCCGCAGGACTTCCGCTTTCGTCTGCCCGTCCTGAAGATCGCATTGAATCAAGACGGTGCCGACCGTGTTGCCGGAACACGGATCCGCCAGCCGCTCCGCCGACGCGTGGTAGATCGTCTGCCCAAGCTGAATGCGAAACAGGTCTGACGCCGGCGCGCTCTTGCGCGATAGTTGGCTCATCAGGTTTTCGCGTTCCTGCAACGGCATGCTCGACGCCACGATCGCGCCGCCCGACAGGAACGTGAGCTGCGCGTTGTGGCTGCGCCCGAGTTCGAGCGCAAGCCGGTCGGTGATCTGGATGCCCATGATGAGCGCCCCGTCCGGCTCGGTCGAACCGTCGGCGGCGCCGTTGAAGACCAGCGGCGTGCCGATGACCTGATAGAGCCGTCCGCCGGTCACCCACAATCCAAAATCGTTCTGCTGCGCGCCGTCACGCGTGAAAACCGAGCGAATCAGCGCCGCCGGCTCGGCGGCGCGATTGCGGTAATCGTTCAGTTCCGCCAGGCTGGCCCACGCCGGGTTCTTCGACTGCGCGATGAGGACCTGCCGGCGATCGAGGACGGCGACGAAGCTGGCGCCGACCAGGCTCGAAATCGTGTCGAGCCGTTCCTGAAGGCTGTTGCCGTTGTCGGCGTTCAGTTCGTAGTTGTGTTCCGCAATCAGCGCGCGCAATTCGGGAATGCTGACGACCAGCCGCGTCGCCTGTCGCATGCGCGCGATCCGCTCCTTCTGCGCGCCCTCGAGGCCGTGCTTGATGCCGGAGAAAGAATCGCTCGCCATCCGCTCGAGCCGCTCGTGCATCACGCGCTGAACGGAAATCAGCGCGCCGATCCAGAGCGGAAGCATCAGGGCGGCCCAGACGACGAATAGCTTGGTTCGGAATCGCATAGGTAAAAACAAAATGGGTTGCGGTACCGCGCCCTACTCGCGGGGCGCGGGGTGCGACTCCTTCACAACGGGAAGATTCAATGGCTCGCGCTTCACGCTCAAGCCGCGCTCGACGCCGTACGTCCGGCGGCGGTTCACATCGGAGCTGGAAAGGACTCGTCCGCGGTCTTCCTCGAGCGCGAACGTCACATCGACCGCGCCGCCGGCTTGCAGTTCGAACGCCTGCCGCTGCTCGGCGCAGCGGTCATGCCAAACGACCAGCTCAAATCGCCCGGGCGGGACGTCCTTCAGTTCAAAGTTTCCGTTCGCGTCGGCGCGGGCAAAGAAGCGGTTCGGCGTCACCATCACCACGCATTTCATCTGCGGGTGGATGTTGCAGAAGATCTGCACGACGCCGAGCTTGTCGAAGCGGCGCGTTTTGGATTGTCCGTAGGGATAGCGATCGAGGTCGAACGCCGGCGCGGCCGCCGAGCGGCTGAAAACGTTGTGCTCGAACCGGTCCCAGTTGGGAAATTCCACTTCGGTGCCGCGCCGCACCACCAGCAAGTTGGGCACGAAGGTCTTGTCGCGCTGCGCGATGATCTGCAACTTTCCGGCCGCGTCGGCCGCAGCCGGTTCGGCGTCGAGCGATGCCTCGGAGGCGAGATAGACGACCGCGCGCGACAGGTCCGGCTTGGGCGCGCCCCAGCCGCGGGCAATCGTCACGCGTCCGGTCACCACGCCGCGCACCGGCTGCGTGGTCGAAGCCGCGTCCGGCTGCTTCGTCGGCGGTGTCGGCGCATCCGCCGACGCGATCGACGCCATCGCCGCGCTGACTGCAAGCACCATTAACAGGTCAATCCCGCGCATTCGTTTCCCTTCCGCTTGCTTAAAAACCAAATGCCGCATTCATCGTCACCGTGTTCAGGTCCTGCGCGTTGTCGCTCGCGTCGTAGCGGTACTCGATGCTGAAATCGACGTCCCGTTGCGGCCGGAACCCGAGCCCGATTCCGACGGCATGGCGGCGCTGCGCAACCTCGGTCACCGCTGCGTCCGCATCATGCAAATAGCTGTAGTGGGTGAAGACGCGCCAGCGGTCGTCGAAGTCGTAATTGACCAGCACGAGCGCACCGTTCCAGCTCACGTCTTCGCCGGGGTTCACGCTGCGCGCCACGAGGTACTCCGCCGCCAGCGTCAGGTCGCGACGCGCGCGCCACGTCGCTTGAAGATCGATGAACTGCATGTGCCCGCCGTCCGACCCGAATTCCGGGCCGTACCACGCATCGGTCAGCGTCCAGATCGATCCGGGCGCGCCGAAGCCTTCGTACGGCCCCGGCTCGGAAACGCCCGGCCCCCACCAGCCGGTCGCCGCGATGCTGAACGTGTCCGCCGGGCGGTACTCGACCATCATCCCACCGGCCAGGCTGTCGTTCAGTTTGCCCATGTCATCGAAGCCGAGCGCGACGAACGGGCGAAGGATGATGCCGCTGTCGCCCAGCGGATGCGTGAGCATGAGGCCCGTGAGGTCCTGCGGCTGGGCGCGGAAGAGCAGACTGACGGTGCCGGTCGTGCGATCCCAGTAGTCGCGTCCCTCGACGCCCCACGGCGCGTTGAACTTACCGGCGGTCAGGATCGTGCCGTTCTTCGGAAGCAGGAGGAAGCTGACGAATCCCTGTTCGATCTCGGCATGCGCGTCGTCTTCCTCTTCGATAAACTGCATGTCGAGCGACGCCGCGATGCGATCGCCGAAGCGCTTGGTGAGATCCAATTCAAATTCCGCCGCCCACCAACTGTCCGGGCCGTCCTGGCCGGAACGCTGGTATTGCAGCCAGGTCCAGAAAGTGAGATCGAAACCTTCGCCGTATTTGTCGGAAGCGGGCGGAGCGAGCGTAAGCTCGGACGCCGGCGCCGATGGTTCGACGGCGTGCGGCGTTGGCTTGGGGGCGGGCGCCGGCGCGGGCGCGGGTGGAGTCGTTTCGTACTGTTGAAGCTTTCCGCGCAACGCGCCGACTTCCGTCTCCAGCTCGCGAACGCGCCGCGACGTGCTGGCGTCGCGCTCTTCCAACTGCCTGAGGCGCTCGTCAACTGAAGCGCTCGCGGGCTCCGCGCCGCGCGCAGTCGCCGCAGCCGCCGCGCTCATCGCCAATGCGGCGACGAACGCGAGACCGGCTGCGCGGCATCGCGGACGAAAAACTGACGGCGTCATAGGCACCTTAGACGTCAAGACCTGCACACTCCCCCTTATTTATCGGTGTGAATCCAAGTCGCGTTTATGACTCCGCCGGCGTTCGTGCACGTCCGAGAAAACGGCCGGTCACGACACAGGCGATCCGCGCGAGGCGTCTGCTGCACGTCTCAAACAGTGAAAAGGAGGCGGGGGAAACTCATAGCGGGCAAGGCGTTTCGCTTTTCATTTTCGTTTCGTGCAGAATCCCCGGCAGGACACGCGCCCCCGATGCTTTCGCGCTACGACTACCTCGTCATCGCGTTCTACTTCGTCTTCATCCTCTCGATGGGATGGGTCTTCAAGCGCTTCATCAAGAACACCAGCGACTATTTCCGCTCCGGTGGCGAGATGCTCTGGTGGATCGTCGGCGCCGGCGCGTTCATGACAAATTTTTCCGCGCTCTCCTTCACCGGCCACGCCGGCAAGGCGTACAGCGACGGGCCGGTCATCCTGGTCATCTTCTTCGGCAACGCGATCGCGTTCTTCTTCAACTATCTCTTCTTCGCGCCGGCCTTTCGGCAGATGCGCTGCGTAACGGCGATGGACGCGGTCCGAAAGCGCTTTGGCGCGGCGAACGAGCAGTTCTTCACCTGGCTGCAGATCCCCATCGGCGTGCTCCAGGCGGCGCTGTGGCTCATGGGCGTAGCGATCTTCCTCTCGGCTGCGTTCCAGATGGAGATGGTGCCGGTCATCGTCGGCACCGGGATCGTCGTCGTTATCATGACGATGCTCGGCGGATCGTGGAGCACGACCGCCAGCGACTTCGTGCAGATGCTCCTGCTCATGCCGGTCACGGTCGTCGCGGCGGTGCTGGCGCTGATGAAGGTCGGCGGCGTGAACGCGTTCGTCGAAAAAGCGCCGCGCCATTTCTGGCACTGGGGCGACGCGGCCAACAGCAACCTGCTGCTCTTCTGGGTGATCTCGATCCTGATTCAGCGCTGGATCACGATCAACAACATGACCGACGCGTCGCGCTACCTCAGCGTGAAGGACAGCCACCACGCGCGCAAGGCGGCGCTGCTCGGATCAATTCTCTTCGTGGTCGGCCCGGCGGTCTGGTTCATCCCGCCGATGGTGGCGCGGATCACGAACCCGGACCTGAGCGTGGCATTCCCGAACGTCCCCAACCCGCAGGAAACCGCTTACTTCGCCATTGCGAAGGACACCATGCCGCGCGGCATGCTCGGCCTGCTCCTCAGCGGCATCTTTGCCGCCACCATGGGCCAGATGGACAGCGGCCTGAATCGCAACGCCGGGTACTTCATCAAAAATTTCTATCAGGTCATTCTGCGTCCACGCGCGGGTGAGAAGGAGCTGCTGCTCGCAGGGAAAATTTCGACCGTCGCGTTCGGCGTGCTGATCATCCTGGCGACGCTGTGGTTCACGACGCTGAAGGACAAGCCGCTCTTCGACATCATGCAGCAGTTCAGCATCATGGTCGGCCTACCCGTCGCGATACCGCTCATCTGGGGCATGTTCATCCGCCGGGCGCCGTCGTGGGCCGGATGGACGACCGTCTTGATCGGCTTGACCGCGTCGTACCTCACGCAGAACTATCTGAGCCCCAGGTGGCTCGGCGGGGTGCTTGGATTCACGCTGAACAAGCCGGAGGCGAGCTATTGGGTGCAGGCGATCAGCGTCGCGGTGAATGTGATCGTCGGCTCGACATGGTTCCTGCTCACGCCGCTCCTCGCCGGGCGATTGCGTTCGGCGACGGAGGTCGTACGCGTCGACAAATTTTTCACCGAGATGCGTACGCCGGTCGACTTCGAGCGCGAAGAAGGCCCCGGCAGCGACAACATGCAGGCGAAAGTGATGGGCATGCTCTGCCTGATTTACGGCGGATTCATCACGCTGCTGGCATTGATCCCCAACCCGCTGCGCGGGCGTCTCGCGTTCATCTTCTGCGGCGCGGTAATGTTCGGCGTCGGGTGGATGCTGCACCGCTCATCGAGTTTTCGAAAAAGTCGCGCTGAAGCCGCCGCGCGCGGCGTGGTCGCTTCAGCGACCATATCCGACCGTGTCTGACGAAAAAGGAACCACACCATGAAAACCCTCTGCATCGCGCTCGCATTCTGGAGCTGCATCATGACCTCAACCCGCACCACCGTCGCTGCAACCATCTCCGTCTACCTCGCGAGCCCGTCAAAGGACCAGGGCGGCATCTTCCTCGCGCATCTCGACACGGACACCGGCAAACTCTCCGCGCCGACACGACTCGTCGACTCGAAGACCTCCTTCCTCGCCCTCCACCCCTCGAAAAAATTCCTCTTCGGCGTCGGCGAAGACGAAGTCCGCGGCTTCGCCGTCGAGCCGCAGTCGCTGAAGCTCACGCCGCTCAACGAGCAATCCTCCGGCGGACGCGGACCGTGCTACGTGACGATCGACCCGGCCGGCAAGAATGCGCTGATGGTCAATTACAGCGGCGGCACGATCAGCGTCGTGCCGATCAAGCCGGACGGCACGCTCGCGACGCCGAGTGTCGTCATCGAACACATCGGCAAAGGCCCGAATCCGAAGCGGCAGGACAAGCCGCATCCGCACTCGATCAACCTCGACCCGTCCGGGAAACTCGCGCTCGTCGCCGACCTCGGCCTCGACCAGATCAAGCTGTACCAATTCGATCCGGCCGCCGGCATGCTCGAAAGCGCGAATCCGCCCTTCATCACCACCCCGCCCGGCGGCGGCCCGCGGCATCTGGACTTCCATCCGAACAACAAGTTCCTCTACGTCGACAACGAGATGGGATGCAGCGTCACCGCGTTCGAATACCTCGGCGACGGGAATACGAAGGAGATCCAGACGATCTCGACGCTGACTCGCCCCGCCACCGACGCGGATACGACGTCGGAGATCCAGGTCCATCCGAGCGGAAAATTCCTCTACGTCGCCAACCGCGGGCCGAACGAAATCGCGTCGTTTGCGATTGATGAGTCGACGGGAAAGTTGACGGTCATCGGGCATACGCCGACGGAAGGAAAAGTGCCGCGTCATTTCGCGATCGATCCGAGTGGGAACTGGATGCTGGTCGCGAATCAGAATGGGGACAACGTCGTCGTGCTGAAGTTAGATGAGAAAACCGGCGCGGTCAGCTCGTCGGGAAACGCTGTTGAGCTGAAGCAGCCGATGTGCGTGCTGTTTCCGTGAGCCGCGTGCGCGCTCGTGCGCCGACGCGCGTCGCCGCGGGAAAAAGCGCGGAAGGTCATTGCCGCCACGCCCGTTCGATTGGCCGCGTTTTGGGTCGCCGACGACTTTGGACTCATCCGAGCCTCGAATCGTGCGGCGGCCGGTCCGGGCCGAGGTGATTTTTATTCGCGGCCCGGCCGGGAGTTAGGCCGGGATTTTTGCGGGTGCTGGCGAAAAATAAGGAGTTATGAACGTCGGCCGGAGTGGTAGGAATTGCGATTTTGACCGCCGAAACCGCTGGGTTAACCGGTTAACTTTCTGCTAAACACTCGGCCGACCACGCGGCGGCGCTGAAAACGTCTCAAACCGCGCCGCCAGCCGCTCGCCCGCCGAGCTGTTTTGACGAAAACGCGACGATCCCGCACACGCTTTCGCGCAAGCTTGCGATTGGTTAACAAGTCGCTCTCAGCGCGCGCCGAAGAAGCCTTCTCCCTCTTCTCCGGTACGCCGGGGGAGAGGGTTGGGGAGAGGGGCGAGATTCGCTTGGAGGTTTGCCGCGCTCGACGCTTCGCACAGCGCCGTGCGGCGAATCGAACGTCTCGTCGACTCGGCACGCCGCTCGCCCCTCTCCCTTGCCCTCTCCCCGGCGTACCGGGAAGAGGGAGGATGGAACTCGAGCTTTTTAGACACCCCTCAGAGGGTGTTTAAGAAGTCCTGCGCCAAAAAGGAGCATTTTGTCATGCTGAGGTACTCCGAAGCATCTGCGTTCCTCGTCGTCAAACGCAGATCCTTCGCGAGTACGCTCAGGATGACAACGCTTGGGTCCTCTGAGGTGACGTACTTCTTAAACACCCTCTCACGCTGACATTTCGCGCGCGCTCATGGTGTCGGCGCCGGCTGGTGCGCTTCATCCCACGCGCGGCGCCAGATTCGTTCGATCCGTTTCACCGCCCACGCCTGTTGCCGCGCTTTCATTTCCAGCACGGAGATTTCGCGCCCCTGGTACGTTCCGCGGTGGCGGAAAAACGTTTCCGTGTCGAACTTTTCCGCCGCCGGCGCGCCTTGCGGCTGCTCCGGCGTGCCGCCCTGCTTCATTGCGGCCATCGCCGCGACGCCGATGAGCGGAAGCGCGTCGTAACTCGCCAGCGCGACTTCGTTGGTCGCGATGAACAGGTCCGCCGTCTCGACCGGATCGTTCACCTCATCCAGCGCCTTCATCAGCAGCGGCCAATACTCTTCGCGCAGCGCCGCGTGATCGTCCGCGTCATCGTCGGCCATCATGTATTCGACCTGGGCATGGACGTTGGGCGCGCGGCGTTTGTCGGCGAAGTAGGCGGCGCTCTTGTAATCGATGGTCGCGTGCTGCGGCTGGGTGTTGTCGGCCAGGTAATGCGCGAGGTATCCCGCCCACTTCGTGGCGTGCTCGTCGCGCGGAAACTGGCCCGGCTTGTCGTTCAGCCGCCCGGCGCGGAGCTGCTCGACCAATTTCTGGTACGAATCCGCGACGCGGAACGCCAGCATCCCGGCCTGGAGATAGCGCGGATCTTTCATGTCGCGCGGGATGTCGGCCAGCTTCGGCTTGCCGGAAAGATCGTGCCGATATTCGCGTTTCTGATCGCCGGCGGCGAGCAGCTCGAGGTCGACGTAATGCAGCAGCCGCTCCGGCACGCCGAACGGCGCGACCTTTTTCTCGTCCCGGCCCTCCATCAGCACGACCGTGTCCGGCGCGACCGCCCAGAAGGGCAACCCATCCGCCCCGCGCGGCACGATGCCCTGCCGCTGCTCCAAGAACCAGCGCTTCTCCCCCGCCATGTCCATCGCGCCGGGCGTCGCCGCGCGCAGCCATTGCCGCATCGCGTCGGGCGTCTTTTCGTCCGCCATCAGCCGCTCGGCCGCGATGCGCGTGAGCTGGAGGTGCTCCTTCGTGCCCCACGCGAGCAACGTTGACGACGGCGCGGGCGCGAGCAGCACGAGAACGATCACGATGATGAAAGGTCGGCGCATGGGAATCAGCATACCGCGCAACTCACCCGCGCAACGCGGCGGCCATCCATTCGGCCAGCGCAATCGCGCCGGTATCCGCGCCGTCCTGCCGCAGCCCGGCGATCGCGCCCTGGCGATCTTCGACCGTGCGGTTCTGTCCGAGCTTCCACTTTCCCTGCAGGCGAGCGATCTCGATCTCGAACCCGACAACCTGCCCCTGCAGCTTGTCCATCACGTCGCCCGGCAGCGCGCCAACGTCCCACCCGCCGTCGCGCGGCTCGTATTTCGACACCAGCGCGATGAGGTGATCGCGCAGCGCCGCATCGTCCATCGCCCGCGGCGTGCCGTGTGCGTGCACGACCACGTAATTCCACGTCGGCACGCTGATTGGGTTGCGATACCATCGCGGCGACACGTATGCGTGCGGCCCCTGGAAGATCACCAGCGCAGGTTCCCCCGCCTCCAGCGCATGCCACTGCTCGTTCTGCCGCGCCAAATGAACCTGCAACGTCCCGTAGCGCCCGCGCGTCGGCAGCAGCAACATCGGCAGATGACTCGCGACCATCTCGCCGCCGGCGTTTGTGATGAGCGTCGCGAAGTCGTGCGTCGAGACGAATTCATGCAACACATCGAGGCGTTCTTCGGCGAACGCGGAAGGAACGTACATTTTTTTTGGAACCTCGGGTCAGGAGACAACCGGATCATCCGCCAGCAGCGCCCAGCGTTCGTGGTCGCGCCATTCGCCGAGGATCTTGAGATACCTCGGCGAAAAGCCCTCGTAGCGGAATCCGCACTTGCGCGCCAGCGCGATCGATGCGGCATTGCCCGGCTGAATGTTCGCCTCCACGCGGTGCAGCTTCAATTCCTCGAAGGCAAATTTTGTTACCTGCTTCAGCCCCTCGGTCATGAATCCGCGCCGCGCGAACGGGGCGCCGACGTAGTAGCCGAGGAACGCCGAGTCGAAATACCCGCGCACGATCGCATTGAGGTTCACCACGCCCGCGATCGCCCCGCTCTCGCGGACGCAGATGAGGAACCCATCCGCGCCCGGCGACTGCCGACCGCTCAGATACTCGGCGAATGATTCGACCGTTTTGGGATACTCCCCCCACGGATGATGAAACGCCGCGCTCGCCTGCATGAGGGCGATGAACTCCGCGCAGTCATCCGCTGTCGGGCGACGAATCCCCACGCGCGCGCCTTCAAGCAGAAATTTTTCCATCCGCGCCATTGTAGTCGCAGCCCGCGTTGGGGCGGCGATCCTTGACACGGTTTGCGACGTATCTACTATCTCGGCGAGACGAATCTCGAAACGCCGCGGCTGTGGCGGAATTGGCAGACGCGCTAGATTCAGGTTCTAGTGTCCAAAAGACGTGCAGGTTCAACTCCTGTCAGCCGCATCGACGCCCCGCAACGGGGCGTTTTTTTATTCGCCGAGCAGTTCGCCGACCGGTTTCAGCGTTTCGCTGCGATCCGCGACGATCTTGATCACCGCGATGATCGGCACGGCGACGAATGCGCCGGGAATTCCCCATAAAAACCACCACACGATGACGCCGACCAGCACCACGACCGGGTTGAGCTTCAGGCGGTCGCCGTAGGCGAGCGGGCTGACGATGTTGTTCTGGATGGTGGTGACCAGCAGGTACGCCGCCGGCGGCGCGAGGATGCGCCCGACCGAATCGAACGTCGCGATCGCCGTCACCGTCAGCGCGATCATCATCACCACCGCGCCCAGGTACGGGATGAACTCGAGCACGACCGTCGCAAGCCCCCACAGCAGCGGGTGCGGCATCTTCAGCAGGGCCATGACCAGCCAGATGATCGTGCCCTGACCGATGTTGATCGCCAGCGTGACCAGCAGGTAGCGCTTGACCGCTTTCTCGACGTCGTCGATGACGGCGCGGGCGTTGGCCTTGTCGTCGCGGCCGGGCATGATGCGGATCACCTTGCGCGTGAACAGGTCGCCGGTCGCCAGCAGCAGGAACAGCAGCAGCACGACCTCGGTGGCGCCGCTGAAGAATGCGGTCGTGGTGCCAAAAACCGTCGCGAGCATGCCGGGCGCGACGGGCGGCGCTGGCGCCGGCGCGGGAACCGCGGCGGCGGAAGCGGATGACGATGGTGATGTTGACGGCCCCGTGGCGGGCGGCGACATCGTGCCCTGCGCCGCCTGTCCGATCTTGTTCGCCACCTCCGTGACCTGCTGCACCGGCTTGCGCAACTTCGCCAGCTTGGTTTCCGCGGCGGTCAGCGTGTCCGGCGCGTGCTCGAGCCAACGATGCACCGCCGGCGACAGCGCGAACGCGAGCCCGGTCAGCGCCGCGAGCAGCGCGAGCACCACGATCGCCGCGCCGATCGGCGCCGGCACGCGCACGCGTTCCATCGCCCGCACCGGCGGACGGAACACCGCCATCAACAACAGCGCGATCGCGATCGGCTGGAAAATCTCCCGCCCGAAGTAGAGCCCGAATCCCGCCGCCACCACGGCGACGATCACCGCCGACGTCGTCCGAACCATTTCGCGTCGTTGCGACACGCGTTGGAGCTTAGCTGTGAATTCCCGACGACAGCCACGGGTGAAATCGCAACGGCGCCGGGCTGCGGCGCTACCGAAGCGCGGATTCGCGCTCAGGCAACGTTCGTCCCCTCGGCCGGCAGTTGATACAGGTCGCCGAACTCGTGATACCAGTCGACGAACTGGCGTAACCCTTCGGCCAGCGTGACTTTCGGCGAGTACCCGAGCTCGCGCTTCGACCGCGTGAGATCTGCAAAGGTGCGGGCGACGTCGCCGGGCTGGGCGGGATGCTTGTCGAGGATGGCCGGCTTGCCGATCGCGCGTTCGAGCTCGGCGATGAGCGCCGTCAGCGTCACCGGCTCGCTGCCGCCGAGGTTGAAGATGCGGTAGCGATCGCAGTGCGTAAACGCGCCGACGATGCCGGCGACGATGTCGCTGACGAACGTGTAATCGCGGCTGGTCGAGCCGTCGCCAAAGAACGGGATCGGCTTGCCCTGGCTGATCAGCCGTGTGAACTTGTGAATTGCCAAATCCGGTCGCTGCCGCGGGCCATAAACCGTGAAGAAACGCAGGCACGCGATCGGCAGCTTGTAGAGGTGCCAGTAGGTGTAGCAGAGCAGTTCGCCCGCGCGCTTGGTCGCCGCGTACGGCGAGATCGGCTCGGCGACGGGATCGTCTTCGCTGAACGGCACCTTTGCGAGGTTGCCGTAGACGCTGGAGCTGGAGGCGAAGAGGAATTTCTGCACCTTGTGGCGAACGGCCGCCTGGAGAAGGTGCGTCGTCCCTTCGACGTTCACCCGCGCGTAATACGCCGGCTGCTCGATCGAAGGCCGCACGCCCGCCATCGCCGCGAGATGCAGGATCGCCGCCGGCTTGGTGCGCGCGACCAACACGTCGATCGCATTCCCGTCCGTGATGTCGATGACCTGGACGTCGATGGCTTCGCCGCCCTTGATGGTCTTGAGGTTCATCTCTTTCCACGAGCGGTCGTAAAAATCGCAGAAATTATCAACCGCGACGACGTGGAAGCCGAGGTCGATGAAGGTCTCGGCGGCGTGTGAGCCGATGAAACCTGCCGCGCCGGTGATGAGGAGTGTTTCGCGCTTCATCCGTGTTGCGCCCTTTGCGGGGAGACGACTTCACATCATCCCGATCGCGCTCAGCAAATCAACCAGATCGACCGGCTTCCTGAGCAATCGATGGGGCTGAAGCGCGAGCACTTCACGGATGATTGCGGCGTCGCGCACGCCGGTCGTGACGACCACGCGCGTCTTGCATTCCGGGTCGGCGCGCAATCGCCTGAGGACTTCGATGCCGTGGCCGTCAGGGAGCATCAGGTCAAGCACGACGTAGTCCGGCGGCGCCGCGGCGAGCATGGTGAGGCCCTGGGCGAGCGTGACGGCGGTGGTGACGTCACAATTTTTGCGGGTGAGGATCGAGCGGAGCGCGCTGGCGTGGGTGTGATCGTCTTCGATGACGAGGACGCGCGTGCGCTTCGTCGCGGTTGATCGCTGTGCGGACGTATGCGGACGCGGCGCATCGGGATTCGTCTTGCGCGGCGAATCCGACCGCCCGGACGACGACGACGGCGAATCCGGCGCGCGGGCCGGCTCGATTTTCCATGCCGACGCGCGGCTGATCGCGCGGCCGCGGATTGCGTAACGAGTAACTAACCTCATGAGGTTCGTCTCGCAGGGGAAGGTTTCTACTACAGGCGAATCCCGGTTCAAGAGCGAAATCGTGACGCGTTGCGGCGAGCTCAATCAGCCCGTGCGAAGCTGGGGACTTCGTGCGCGTGAATTGCGCGCAGTTCTTCGACTGCCGAGCCCGCTTCGGGTAGACATGCTGGCGAGTTGGGGTATTTTTGACGAATCGTCCTGGGCAGCTCAACGGTTAGTCTCTTCAGGGTCCTATCTTCTGAAACCGTCGCGTGAACAATTCGAGCGACTCGCGCTGGAACAGCTGGACACGCTGTACCGCATTGCGCGGCGGCTGGCGCGCGATCCGCAACGCGCGGAAGACCTCGTCCAGGAAACCTATCTCCGCGCCGTCCGCGCCCGCGAAACCTTCGATCTCAAGGCCCACGGCATCCGCCCGTGGCTGCTTCGCATCATGCACAATGTGCATGTCAGCCGATCTGAAAGGGAAGGCCGCCAGCCGACGTCGATCGAGGACGAGCAGCTCGAGGCGGCCCTGAGCGGCAGCGCCGCCGGCGCCAGCGCCCGCGCGCGGGCGACGCCGCCGCCCTATGATCCATTCAGCTTTGACGGCATGGACCAGCAGCTCGTGCGCGCGATCGAGGGGCTTGCCCCGGAATATCAGGTTGTGCTGATGCTGTGGGCTGTGGAAGAATTGTCCTACAAGGAAATCGCCGCCGCCGTCGGGATCCCGATCGGGACGGTCATGAGCCGCCTGCACCGGGCACGGCAGAAATTATCGGAACAACTGAGGAATTATGCGAAACGCGAAGGGATAATCAGGGAATAGCAGCGGAAAACCGCCGGTTTGACTGGTCGCGGGGCACGCCGGTTGTTACGGCGCGTTTTGCGTCACATCTGGTCCCCGGCGGTTCCACCGGATTGCGCGAACGGCTTCTACGCAAGCGCGACGATGAACGAGCACGACGAAAACGAATTCGACGACCCGGCCTTCAAGGCTGCGTTGCGCCGCACGCTCGGAAGCGAAGCGGCGCCGGCGTCGCTGCGGGCGCAGGTGACGTCGCTGCTGGCGGCGGAAGCGGGCGCGGGCAATGGCGCGACGGAGCCGGCGTCATCGGACGCCGCGTCGTCGTCGAGCAGTCGCCCCCGCCGGCGCGGCCGGCTCGTCATCGACCGAAACTTCTGGCGCACCGCCGCCACCGCCGCGTGCGTGTTTCTCGTGCTCGGCTGGGTTGCGCTTCAGCTCCGCAACGAGTTCTTCCCGCCGTCCCCCTATGGCAACGGCGACGGCGGCGCGATGACCGCAATCCCCGCGTCGGTCGTGCTCGACGTCGTCAAAACGCACGACGCGTGCGCGAAGCTCCCGGATCATCACCTCATCCCGGGCAACGATCCCGAAGCGCTGCACGACAAGCTGACCGCCGGCGCGGGCGTCACGGCCAGCTCAGTGAACCTCGGCGGCGAATGGCAATTCAAGGGCGCGGGCGTGTGCCAGGTCGGCGACAAACGCGCCGCCCACCTGCTGTTCGTTCGCCGCGAGGAGTACGTCTCGATCTTCTCGATGCTCGCGCCCGAGGGGTGCGGATATAGCGCGGATTCGTACAAGGACACGCTCGAGCGACATCCGATCGCCGGCTTCCGGCACAGCGACGCGCTCTATTGCGTCGTTGGATCCGCCTCGCAAGGCGAATTCACGATGGCCGAGCTCGACACCGTGTTGCAAAAGGTGCAGGCGTCGGTCGCCGCCGGTTGCATGACGCAGGATACGATGCTCGCCGCAGCGGCGGCTTCTGGTCATCGCGATCGTTGAACCGCCGCGCGCTTCACCACCCCACCGCGATCGACTAACATTCGGCGACATGACGCAGCAGGATTCGTTCTCGCCAGGCAAACCCAATCCGTCCGCGCCCGCTTCGCCCGCGCCCGCGAGTAAAAAGCCGCCGGAAAAGGAAAAGGAGAGCAGCGTCAAGGAGACCGTCGAGTCGATCCTCGTCGCGTTCATTCTGGCCTTCATCTTTCGCGCGTTCATCGTCGAGGCGTTCGTCATTCCGACCGGATCGATGGCCCCGACGCTGCTCGGCGCGCACATGCGCTTCCGCTGTAACGATTGCGGCTACCGTTTCGCCGCCAACTACAGCCCCAGCACCAACAAGCGCGGCGATCTCTACATCCCGCCGACGTCGGAAAAAAGCTATCGCGTCTTCTGCCCCAACTGCGGCTACAAGCTCGCGCCGAACGACACCGAAAATTCCGACAACAGCGCCGATCGTCCGCCCGTGCATTACGGCGATCGGATTCTCGTGCTGAAATATCTTTACCTCATCGAAGAGGCGCAGCGCTGGGACGTCGTCGTCTTCAAGAGTCCGGACCTCGAGCCCAGCGGCGAACCGCCGACCTACACGCAGAACTACATCAAGCGTCTCGTCGGCCGACCGAACGAATCGGTGCTCATCCTCGACGGCGACATCTACATCGGCCAGCCAGGAGAGCAGCCTCCGCAGTTCACCATTCAAACCAAGCCGCGCTACGTGCAGGACGCGCTGTGGCGCGTGATCTACGACAATGACTACGTCCCGCGCCGGCTGTGGCGCGACGGCGAGAAGTGGCAGCAGCCGTGGACCGTGCGCGACGGCGCAGGCTGGAAGATCGGCGATGCGCCGACGCCGGAGGGTCGCACCTTCCGCTTCGATAACGCGAGCGGCGAATCGACCGTTTACTTCAATCGCGAGGTGAATGAAATCTCCGAGCGCCCGCTCGATCAGCGGCCGTACGCGTTCACCGATTGGCTCGCGTACGACGTGGAACACGGGACCGAGCACAACGTCGTGCACGATCTGAAGCTCTCGTTCGCCTACGACCGCGCCGCCGGTGACGGGCCGCTTCGCGCCAAGATCACCCGCGGCGAGGGCCAGCGCCGCGATGAGTTCATCGCCGTCATCACGCCGACCGATGCCCGGCTGCTCCACCGCAACAAGAACGGCGAGACCGTCATCGGCAAGCCCTACCCGCTGCCGGCGCAGAAGCGGCCGCGGCGCGTGGAGCTGACAACGGTGGATTACCAGGTGACGCTGCGCATCGACGATGTCAACGTCGCGCAAACCACGCCGCAGGACTATCGCCCGGACGTCCCCGCCCTGCTCGCGGACTACGCGGCGAAGCAGCAGCAGCCGCTACCGACGGTCGAGATCACCGCGGCGAATCAAACGGCCGCGCTGTCGCACGTCGGGTTGTGGCGCGACGTCTACTACATCAACCGCCTGGCCGTCGGCGGGACCGGGCGGCTCTACTGGGCGACGCCGACGGAGCTGCCCGCGTCGATCAT
>JAXDMN010000291.1:0-6639 GCA_034666045.1 Phycisphaerales bacterium
TTGGCGCGCGGTGAAACGGTTAGGCGGAGCGTTTAACAAGCGACGCGGCGGCGGGAAGGGCGGTTTCAAAGGGGCGGGCGATCGGCGGCGGCGCGGGGAAATGCGTCAAAACGTCCGCAATTCCTACTATTCCGGCCGACGTTTGTAAGTCGTTATTTTTCGGGCGGACGCGCGAAAATGCAGGCCCAACTCTTGGCCGGGCCGGGGATAAAAAACGCGTCGGCCCGGACCGGCCGCCGCATCTTTCGACCGTCGGATGACCTGCAAGTCGTCGGCGACGCCGGACGCGGCGGGCGGGTCGGGCGTGGCGGCAAACGCTATTGACGCTGTCGCGAGCATCCGGCGCGACGCGCGCGGACGCGCACCGTCACGCAACAAAAAGCCCAGGGACTGCTGTCCCTGGGCTTTCGGTTTGCTCGCATTGGTGCGGGAAATTTTACCGCAACTGCTGCCAGTACTCGCCCGGCATGTCCATCGCCAGACGGAGCGCGCCGTCGGCGCCGGCATACAGCGGTTCTTCGACGGTCGTGACGCGACCGCCGCCGATTGCTTTCATGGCGTCTTCGATGCGCTTGTTCAAGCCGTCCATCATGCCGCCGCCGCCGGAGAGGAGGATGTTATTGCGGAGCTTTTCCTGAAATTCCGGGTTGAAGCTGCTGACCAGCTTGCGGATGCCTTCGACGATCGGCGGGATGAGGATCTCGCACGCGGCCTTGAGTTCCTTGGTGATGTCATGCGGCGTGGGGGTGCCGTCGACGGGGATCATCACCTCGACCTTGTCCTTGGCGTCGCTCACGAAGCCGTAGCTTTCCTTGAACGTCTTGCACATGTTCTGCGTGAGCTGCGCCTTCGGGTAGCGCTCCATGATGAGTTCATAAAGCTTCGTGTCGATCGCGTCGCCGGCGACGGTGTAGCTGATTTCGTCTTCTTCGGTCGGGACGGTGCCGTGCATGCGGCACAAGTCGGTCGTGCCGGCGCCGATGTCGATGACCATCACGTCGCTCATGCGGTCCATCGCGTAAGCGACGGTGAACGGCTCAGAGACGATCATGACGGAATCGAGGACCTCCTTGGCGATTTCGAGAATGGCCTGCTTGTTCTTTCCGGTCGCCAGGCTCGGCACGCCGATGACGCCGAAGAGCACTTCGTCGCGGCCCGGATGGACGAGGTCGACCATGTAGCGAAGCAAGTCCTTGGCGGCGTTGAGGTTCTTCTGCGCGTCATCGCCGGCGGAGCTGCCGTCGTCGCGCGTGCCCTTGATGACGCCCTTTTCGAGCGGGCGGAAGAGGTTGACGGCGAGGCGGTTATCGAGCGCGTGGCGACCATAGATGACGTCGGCCTTGAGCAGCTTGCGGCTGATCGGATCGCGCGCGTAACCGACGTAGGATTCGACGGTCTTGCGGGTGCCGTTCATCGAAACGATCGACGACCGGCTGGTGCCCAGGTCGATGCCGAGCAGGTTTGCTTTCTCGGTGTAGCCGCGGTCGCTGCCGCCGTTGTTGGAGGCAAGGATCGTCTTGCCGGCGACGGGCTTGAGGCCACGGGCGGCGGTGGTTTCGGAATCTTTTGTGTCTGCCATTGCGAGCTCTCCTCGAAGAAGGTGTTTGACCTTGTGGGTGTTGGTTAGTTGGTTGACGCTAAATAGTTAGTTGCCATTGTCGTTGTTGTTCGGGTCCGGCGCTCCGGGCGGCACCGAGGGTCGCTGCGGACGATCGGACGATGCCTCAATCGGTGGCGGCGGGACCGTTGCCGTTTTTCTGCCGCCTCCATCTCCCGCATTCGCCGCGGCGGTCGCGGGTTCGTCGATCTCGATGCCGCGAAGCTTGAGGTTCTCCTTGAAGATCTCGAGCAGGACGGCGTTCTGCTCGCCGCCGCCGGCGCTTTGCCCGGCGAAGCGTCGCGGTCCCCATCCGCCGCCTCCTCCACCACCGCCGCCGCTGCCGATGCGGCCGATCGCGATTGTCATTTGCGCCAGCAGGCTTTCCTGCCGCTGGACCATCGTCTCGAGGCGTTTGATCTGGTTCTCGAGCTTCAGCGAGGTGTCGGAGACCTGGCTGGTCAGGTTGCGGTTGTCCTTGAACAATCCGCCGATCGCCTCGTTGACCTGCGTGCGGAGGTCGTTGACGTTCAAGCCCCCGCCGACCATCGACATGCCGTTGGTCGCTTCGCTGATCGCCTGATCGACCACCTGGGCGACGCGGTTGCGGATCTTGTCGCGATCCAGCACCCAGACGTTCTTGCCCTTGTAGCGTTCGGCGACTTTGTCGAAAGGGACCTGGGATGCTGCGGTGTCGAGGGCGCTGTCAATGGCGCTGCTGAGCGGCTGCGACGTGCCGGCCATGTTCAGCGGCTCGGGGTCTTCGCGCAGACTCTCGGTGACGATGCCGTGATCGGACAGCGCTTCGAGCGCGACGTCCGGCGTGTCGCCGTGAGCGTGACCTTCGACCGTTTGACCGGTCGTGCGAACGATTCCTTTAAAGCGGTAACGCACGTGCGGGAAGTTTCCTGCTGGGAAAGCGAGCCCGGGATTCAGGTCCGCCGGCTTCTACATCGGCCGCGGTCCGTAACGATACCCCAAGACAGTCGACGCGGCGGCACGATCCATTGCAAATCGGGAGTACAACGCGCGTCGGCGGTCTCTTGGTGCCGACGGTGCGGATTATGCCAATGTCGCACCGGAATTCGAGTGAAATCCGCGGGGAATCTTGCGAATTCCAGTTGAAATGCGAGCCGATAATGTTCTGCGGGTCCGATAAATGGCGGCGGGATCATGCTGACACGACTTGCGCGCGTGCGGACGCCCTTCCGGGCCAAGGTAACGGATCCGCGGATTCCGACGGCGCCGTCAGAATGAGCGAGTTTTTGCCAATCCACCCCTGTGGCGTCATATTGAGGGCCGGGTTGTTTGCTCAAGCAGGGCACACGCTACACATCGGAGGAGAGGAATCATGCCTGTCACCCCCACGTGCGAGGGACTCGAACCGCGCCGACTTTTTGCCGCCGCGCTGGTCCATCAGGAACTGCACCGTCCGCCGAGCGGCCTTCTTCGTGATTTCAATGGCGATGGGCTGGATGATCTCGCTGTCGTGACCGCGCCCAGCAGGGGCGCCGACGGCATCGGCGTCGACATCCTGCTGAACGACGGCAAAGGCGCCTTCGTTCTCGTTGGCCACACCGACTGCGACGACGGCGATCCGTCGGCCGACGTCTTCGCGGCGGACATCACGCTGGGCGACGTGAACGGCGACGGCGCGCCCGACATTGTCGCGAAGCTCCTCAGCACCGAAGCCGGCTCCGGTGACGCCAAGGCCACCGCCGCCGTCATGCTCAACACCGGCAAAGGCGAGTTCACACGGGGCAAGGCGATGAGCGTCCTGCACAGGCTGACCCGCGGCCGCGCGCACAGCATTGTCGGCGACGATCTGGGCTTTGGCGTCGCCGACCTGGATGGCGACAAGTTCGGCGACATCGTCTCGGTCTACGGCGACGAGATCTCCATCACCATGATGTCCGAGCGCGGCCCGCGGCAGACGACTTCGTTCCAAGTCAGCGAGGTCACGGTCCAGGGCTGGGACCCGAAGTCGAAGAAGGAGTTCATCGGCCTGGGCGACCTGACCGGCGACGGCCGGGCGGATCTCGTCGCATCCAGCGACGACCACGGGATATATATCATGGAGTGGGACTTCGACTACGAGGGCTCGCCGACGATCGGCAACGTCGGCACGGTCGAAGGGCTGACGATCAAGCCGAACACGCGCGTGCTGCTCAGCGATGACGACGGCGACGGCAAGAACGACGATCTGATCGTCTTGCAAAACCGGCAGTTGTTCGTCGGTGTGAATGACTCCGAAAAAGGCGGCGGCTTTACGTTCCGTGAGCTTGGGAAACTGCCGGGCGGGGTAAACCCGGACGAGATCCTCATCGGCGACGTCGACGGCGACGGTGACGACGAGCTATTCACGTTGAGGTGGCAGGCCAACGGCATCGGGCACACCCTCATCATCAAATAGCCAGGCGGGCGCACACATACATGACCCGCACTGAGTTCGGCTTCGCCCGCACCTCCTGCGCTTGCCGCCGGTGCACCATCAGTTGCGAACACGTCCCCGGCGCCCTCGCGCCCGCGGACTTGCCTCGCCTGGCCGCGCATCTGGGCTATGCCGACGTGTTGGGCTTCGCGCGGGATAACCTGCTGGCCAGCGAGGGCGTGCAGGTGACGACAGATCAGGGCAAACTCGTCACCCTGCCGACGCTCGTGCCGGCGACTCAGCCGAACGGCCACTGCAAGTTCCTCAAGTCCGGCCGATGCGAAATCCACGCCGTCTCGCCGTTCGGCTGCGCGTTCATCGACGCGCACCAGAGCGATGCCGACTACGCCGTCCGCGCCGATGCGCTCTACCGTGACCTGTACCAAGATCGCCAAACCAATGGTCCCTATGCGCAGGCGTGGGCGGACCTTTCCGCGCGCGGCATGCTCGCCCCGCCGCTGCAGACGCGACAGTATCGACTCAACAAAGCGATGCGGCGTGAGAAGCTGGCATAGCGTTGCGGGCAGAGCCTTACGCCCGCGCGTTTGCCGCTGTCGCGTGCGTAACGCCCTTGGTGGCGATCTCCTGCTGGGCGCGCTGGATGAACTCCGCCAGCGGCATCGCGCCTTGGTCCGGCTTTTCCGTATTTCGCGGCGTGCGGACGGCGACCTTACCCGCCTGTGCTTCCTGGTCGCCGACGATCAAGAGGTATGGGATTTTTTCCATGCTCGCGTCGCGGATCTTCGCGCCGATTTTTTCCGCGCCGAAGCGCGGCTCGACGCGCAGGCCGGCGGATTTGAGGGCTTCGACGACGCCTTGCGCGTAGTCGAGGTACTTTTCGCTGATAGTCATCACCGCCACCTGCACCGGCGACAGCCAAAGCGGAAACGCGCCGGCGAAGTGCTCGATGAGCACGCCGATGAAACGCTCCATGCTGCCGAACGGCGCGCGATGGATCATCACCGGGCGATGCGGCGAGTTGTCGGCGCCGATGTATTCGAGCTCGAAGCGCTGCGGAAGCTGGTAATCAACCTGCACGGTCCCGAGCTGCCACTCGCGGCCGATCACGTCCTTCACGACGAAATCGATCTTCGGCCCGTAGAACGCGGCTTCGCCCGGCTCTTTGGTGAACGGCACGCCGAGTGTTTCCGCCGCC
Organism: Phycisphaerales bacterium; assembly: GCA_034666045.1. Taxonomy (GTDB): domain Bacteria; phylum Planctomycetota; class Phycisphaerae; order Tepidisphaerales; family Tepidisphaeraceae; genus JAICTV01. Next base: position 5,185 of record JAXDMN010000291.1, read on the forward strand.
TGGAGGCACGCAGCCTCGGCGCGGTCCCACTGGCCGGCGTCGCCGACGTACTTATTGCTGTCCGGATCGCGCAGACCGACGCGGACGCGATAGTTGTCCATGCCGAGCGTGCCGAGCACAATTTTCACGAGTTCGAGACACCCCTGCACCTCGGCCGGCACCTGTTCCTCGGTGCAGAAGAGGTGGGCATCGTCCTGAGTAAAACCGCGGACGCGCGTCATGCCGCCGAGCTCTCCGGATTTTTCCCAGCGATAGACGGTGCCGAACTCCGCGAGTCGCACCGGCATGTCCCGGTAGCTGCGCTGCTCGGAGGAAAAAATCTTGATGTGCATCGGGCAGTTCATCGGCTTGAGCAGGTAGCCGTCGACTTCGCCCTTCTCCATCAGGCTGGAAAGTTTTCCGCAGTCGCATTTTTCATTCGCGAGCTGCTCGATCAGCTCTCGATCGACCAGCGGCGGGAACTGCGATTCGCGGTAATACGGATAGTGCCCGGAAGTTTTATAGAGACCGAGCCGCCCGATGTGCGGGGTGAAGACCTGGTGATAGCCCTGGCGGCGCAGGTGTTCGGAAATGAAATTTTGCAGCTCCTGACGGACGACGGCGCCTTTCGGTTTCCACAGGACGAGGCCTTGTCCGACCGCGTCGTCGATCGCAAAGAGGCCAAGCTGGGGGCCGAGCACGCGGTGGTCGCGCTTCTTGGCTTCATCGAGCATTTTCAGGTGCTCGTCGAGCTGTTTTTTATCGAAGAAGGCGGTGCCGTAGACGCGCTGGAACTTGTCGGACGAGATGTCGCCGTGCCAGTGCGACTGCGCGACCGACATGATCTTGAAACCCTTGATCTTGCCGGTCGCCGGCACGTGCGGGCCCATGCAGAGGTCTTCCCAGTTTTTGTCCTTCTCGCCCGTGACGTACCAGGAGAGCGACTTTGCTCCGCCATTCATCGCGCGCTCGGCGTTGTCGATCTTGTACTTGTTGTTCTCGGTCTTCAGCCGCTGCATCCCGTCGCTGGGCGCGAGGTCATAGCGGGTGAACGGCCGATTCTCGGCGACGATCTTTTCCATCTCCTGCTCAATGCGCGGAAAGTCGTTGGCGGAAATCGGCGAATCGAGGGCGATGTCGTAATAAAAGCCGGTCTCCAGCGCGGGGCCGTACGCGAGCTGCGCATTCGGCCACAGTCGCTGGATCGCCTCAGCCATCACGTGGGCGGTGCTGTGACGGAGGACAAGCAGCGCTTCGGGCGAGCGATCGGTGAGGATCGAGATCTCATGCTCGCCGCCGTCGATTTTCGACGAGAGGTCGACAATTTTGCCGTCAACTTTCGCCGCGACGGCCGCTTTCGCGAGCCCGCGCCCGATCGATTCGGCGACCTGCATCACAGTGCTGCCGTCGGCGATCTCGCGCTTGGAGCCGTCTGGGAGTTTGATTACCGCCATGATTGCCTCGCTATCAAAACAA
>JAXDMN010000292.1:0-11632 GCA_034666045.1 Phycisphaerales bacterium
GCCGAGGCGCTCGTCGCGCTGCGGGCAGTCGGTGGGGATCTCCAGGTAATTCCCCTTCTGGCCCCAGATGATGTTGCTGAAAAGCTGGTTGACGAGCTTGTTGCTCGACTCGAATTTTCCGGTGCGCGGCATGTCGGTGTGGACGACGACGCCTTCGATGGCGCCCAAGTCCGGTTTTTTGTCGAGGCCGGAGAGTTCGACGTAGCGAAAGCCGTGGAAGGTGAATTTTGGCTCCCACGATTCTTCCGCCCCGCCCTTCGTGATGAAGGTGTCCATCGCGCGGGCGCCGCGCAGGGCGGTGAGATAGAGCGAGCCGTCGGGATTCAGCATCTCGGCGTGGCGGATTTTTATCTGCGTGCCCGGCTTCTGCTCTTTCAGCTTGAGGCACGTCCAGCCGACGATGTTCTGGCCGAGATCGAAGATGTAAACGCCCGGTGATCGTTCCGTGATCTTCTGCGCAGGCAGGCGCTCGTGGACGCGGACGGGGTTGCCCGGGTGCGGTTGAACGTTCGCGTTCACCGACGACTCGACCGCGGCGGGTCTCCAGTCAGCGTCATCAACATTTTTATCCGCCGGCGTCGACCAGCCGGCGATTTTTGGTTCGCGGCGTGCGTCGTAGGCGGAGCCCATCAAAAGATCGCCCTCGCGCTCCGGGCCGTAATTGCATTTCCACGCATCATCCGTCGCGATCGTTTTTTTCGAGCCGTCGGCGAAGGTGAGGTCGAGCTGCACGCGCAGGCGGGGATTTTTCCCGTAGAGCGCGCGCTTGCCCTGATAGGAAAAGTAGCCCGAATACCACCCGTCGCCGAGGATCGCGCCCAGAACGTTGTCGCCCTGCTTGATGCGGTCGGTGACGTCGTAGGTCTGGTAGTAAACGCGCTTCTTGTAATCGGTCCAGCCGGGCGCCAGGACATCATCGCCGATGCGCTGGCCGTTGAGGTGGAGCTCGTACAGGCCGAGCGCGGTCGCGTAGACGGTCGCGCGGGTGACTTTTTTATCCGTCGTGAACGGCCGGCGAAGATAGCGCGGCGGCGGGAGCTCGAGGACCTGCCGCTGCGGCGAGCCCCAGGGCGCTTCGCCAAATGCGACGACCTCTTTCGCGGGTTTCAGCGATGCGAGATCGGCCGCGCCTTCGTCCCACTTTGCGGGCTTGTCGATGGAGAATTTCCACGAGTTGTCGATGTCGAAGGCCAGCGGATCGGCGGCGGCGTTTTCGACGAAAACGACGAGGCGGCCGATCAGCGCGGCGGGATTGTCGCCGCCGTTGGTCGCTTCGATGCCGAGAAAAGTGTCGCCCGGTTTGATATGGGCGGTCACATCGTTCTCGAACGCGCGCGTGTGCCCCTGACCGTTGCCGGCTTTCTTGCCGTTGATGAAGAGCTGAAAATTGTCGTCGGCAGTGAGGATGAACGTCGCCTTGCGGATTTTTTTATCCGCGGGGATCGCGATCCGCTTGGCGAAATAGCGCGTGCCCTTCGGGACTTTTTTGGTCGCGTCGCCTTCGTCGGTCCAGACCCATTTGAGTTTCTCCAGCGTGAGCGGATCCGCCTTCTGCGTCGCGGCGGTGGTCGCGGGGCCGCCTCCCGGTTGGTCATAACCGATCCATTTTGCTTTCCAGTCGCTCTCCTTCAGCAGGCCGGCGCTCCACAACGCCGGCTCGCTCCACGGCGATTCTTCGTCGGAGGCGTTCCAGATTTTTACTTTCCAGAACGCGCGCTCGCCTGATTTCAGCGGTCGGCCGGCGTATTCGATTTGGATCGTCTCGTCGGATTTGGTTTTGCCCGGGTCCCACAGATCGCCCTGGTCGGCGGCGAGCTTTTTTCGCGTGGTGGCGTCGTCGACCTGATAGGCCGTCTGCCGCTGGCCGCGGGGCTTGTCGTCGGCTGACTGCAAGACCCAGCTCAGTCGCGGTTTTGTTTCGGCGATACCGAGCGGATTGGTGCGGTACTCGGTGCGGAGTTCCGTCGCTTTCAGCACCGGCGCGGCGGAAGCGATGCCGGAAAACGTGACGACGAACGTCGCGGCGAGGGCGATGATGATGAGGTTGAGCATGTGATTTTGATGGCGCGGCATGACACGCATTACGCGCGCGGCGGCGCACTGTTGGAAAAGTTAAAACCGCATCGGCAGCGCCTCGATCGACCGCCAGGTCGTGCCGGGACGCCAGTTGATCCGAAAACTCTCCTCCGTGCGAATCGCCGGCAGGCGCCGAAGCAGCGCGCCCAAGCCGACCTGGAGCTCGATCCGCGCCAGCGCCGCGCCGAGGCAAAAATGCGAGCCCGCGCTGAACGCGAGGTGCGACGCGGCGTTCGCCCGACTGAGATCGAGACGATCCGGATCGGGAAACTGCCGCGGATCGCGATTCGCCGCGCCCATCGACAGCAGCACGGTCGCGTTCTTCGGGATCTTTTCGTCTGCGATGATGACGTCCTCCTTCGCCCGGCGGCTCGTCCACTGGAGCGGACTTTCAAACCGCAACAGCTCTTCGACCGCGTGGGCGATTCTGCCGTCGAGGTCGTTCGTGAGCGTTTGCATCTGCTCGGGATGTTGCAGGAGCGCGCGAACGGCGGTGCCAAGAATACTGGTCGTCGTCTCATGTCCCGCGGCGAGCAGGAGCACCCAATTGCCGAACAGCTCTTCCTCTTCCAGCGGCGGCGAGCCGTCGGGCGGGGTGATCATCTGGGAAAGCAGCGACGCCGGATTCGGTCGACCGCGCATCTCGGCGACGATGCGCTCGAAATAGCCGCGCATCTCGCGGATCGCCCGCCGCGCTGAAAGATCCTGGCGGACGCTCGTGCTGAAGCCGAGCAGCGACGCGAACGCGACGGACCATTCCTTGAGCTGCACGGCGTCCCGCCGCGACATCCCCATCACGTCCGCGATCACCAACAGCGGCAGGGGCGAGGCGAAGTCGGCGATCAGATCGAATTCGCGGCGGCCGGATTGCGCGATCACGTCGACCAGTTCTTCCGCCACGCGCTGCACGATCGGCCGAAGATTCGCGACGTTGCGCGGCGAAAAGACCTGGCCCATCGTGGCGCGCATGCGCGAGTGCTGCGGCGCGTCGCTGAAGAGCATCATGTTGCTCAGCACGTTGCCGATGACGCACAAATCGCGCCGCACCGGCCCGGCGGGGAGCGCGTCGATCTCGAGCGTGCCGCTGCGCGTCCGGTTCGAGCGCGGCTGGCTGCTGAAACGCGAATCCTTGAGCACCTGCTGGACCTCGTCGTACCCGCTGACGATCCACGCCGGCAGCAGCGGATCGCGGCGAAGCGGCGGAAGTTTTTCACGCCATGTTCGGTAGATGGGATAGGGATCGGTCGCGAGTTGCGCATGCGTCGCGCTGAGGGCGATGCTTTCGCTTGACGGCGCCGGCGCGGCGGAATCGGGACCGATGCCGGCCGCGCGCGAACGTTTGATGTCATCCAGAACACGCTGGCGATTCGCATTGTCGGTTAGGGCGAGAAGCAAGTGATCCGTGCCGATCAAGCGATCGTCGAGAAGCGCCGCATGCTCGTACGCATCCTCGAAGATCTTCAATGATTCCGGGGAGATTGCTGTCACGGGTTCGGTGACGGGTTCAGCGCCATCCGGCTCCAGCGCCAGCGCGTCGAAAAAATCCTGCGGCTGGGCCGCGGCGTCCAGGGCGTGGCGAGGTTGTCGAGCCGCCGCGACGCGCAGGGCGCGGAGCAAGACGTTGCGCATCGGTTGGGGAAACTTGTGCCACATCGCGCGTTACGGTTTCACGTGTAAAACTTCTTGATCAACTCGCACACGTGCATCACCTGCGCGTCGCTCAAGTCCGGGAAAATCGGCAGCGACATCATGCGTTTCATCTCCGCCTCAGCGACGGGCAGCTCGGGCTGCGTGCCGTAGCAGGTGTCGTAGAGGTGGATCGGATAATAGTGCACGCCGGTGCTGACGCCGTTTTCCTGGAGGTAAGTCGCGAGATCGTCGCGCCGCGCGGCGCGGATGCAGTAGATGTGCCAGGCGCTGCGGAAATTTTCCGTATCGACCGGCGGCGTTTCGACGACGCCGCGGAGATTTTCGTTGTAGAGATGGACGATCTCGCGCCGCCGGGTGTTCATCGCGTCCAGCTTCGCGAGCTGCACGAGCCCGATGGCGGCGGCGATGTCGTTCATATGGCACTTGTAGCCGACCTCGGGGACGTTGTACTGCCACCAGTATTTGCGGTTCGTGTCGGTGCGCGTCCACGTGTCGCGGTCGATGCCGAGCCAGCGCAGCCGCTTGGCGCGGTCGGCGTCCTTCTCGCGATGCGTGACCAGCGCCCCGCCATCGCCCATCGCGAGATTTTTCACCGCGTGAAAGCTGAAACAGGAGAGATTGCCCTCCGAGCCGACTTTTTTCCCGTAATAGCTCGCGCCGCTCGCGTGGGCGCAGTCTTCGATGATCGGCACACGGTCGCCGACTATTTTCTTCAGCGCCCGCACATCCACCGGCCGACCGGCGTAGTGGACGACGATGATCGCCTTGGTCTTTTCCGTGATTTTTCGCTCGACGTCCTGAAAACTGATGTTGAGCGTGTCCGGCTCGATGTCGGCGAAGACAACTTTCGCGCCGCGGTAGAGCACCGCGTGGGCGGTTGAGACGAAGGTAATCGTCGGCACGATCACTTCGTCGCCGGGCGCGACGCCAGCGACGAGCGTCGCCAGATCGAGGGCGGCCGTCGCAGAATTCAGGCCGACGCAGTGTTGTGCGCCGAGATACGCTGCGAATTCTTTCTCGAACTCCGCCGTCTTCGGCCCCAGCCCGATCCAGCCGCTGGTCAGCACCGCGGCGACCGCGTCGGCTTCCTCGCGGCCCATCGATGGCTTGAAGACGGGAATCGTCGTCGTCGTCATCGCAACTGCTCGCCTTCAAATGAGATGATCTGCGGCACGCCCCACGTGGAAAAATGTTTTTCCTTCATCGCCTGCCATTCGTCGTTCGTGTTGGAGTAGAGCAGCACGTTGAGCGGCTGGCCGGCGCGGATGACGTGGGCGCGCAGCAGCCCTTCGCGGACCATCCCCATGCGCTCGACGGCGCGGGCGATGATGCGGTTGTCTTCGAGCGTTTCGATGTAGAGCTTGTTCGTGCCGATCACGTCCATCGCGACGTGCGCGGACATCACCCAGTTGAGATGAAAGACGCGCGGCTCGATCGCGGCGATCCGGCCGCACTCGGCCTTGCGATTGGCGGCGTCGAAATTGTAAATCGACGCGAGGCCGAGCGGTTTTCCGCTATCCTCCGCGCGCTCGATCAGCCAATTCACTTCGCCGCGCTCGTCGGCGGCGCGGATGAATTTCTGGTGTGTTTCCGGTGTGACGCGCTGATTGTAAAACCACGGGGCGAAGCGCGAATCGTTGCGAAGGCGAACGACGAACTCCGTGTCGGCGGCGGAATCGGTCAGCGGCCGCCATCGAAAATCACCGAGAGTTGCCGTAACGCGCCTCCGCACGCGGCGGATTGTACGCGGGCGCGTTACCGCGCGGCAAAAAGCGCGTATGCTCGTGCGCCGCGAATGACGCCGACGCCGAAGCGCATCATGGTCATCACGACAAACCTCCAGCAGGCGTCGTTTCGCCTGTGGATGGAGGCGCTGCGCCCGCTGCTCGCCGAGCGCGGATTCGAACTGGACGTGAAGCTGCGCTCGAAGAATTTTTTTGTCCGGCGGACGATGCTGCGCAGCGCGGGCGACTATCACGCGGTCATTCTCCATCGCAAACTGCTGGACCCGTCCGACGCCCGCCTCCTCCGCCGCCACGCCCGGCGGATGTTTTATGCGATCGATGACGCGGTGATGTATCACCCGCATCCCGTCGGGCGGTTTTCGCAGTGGCGGACGACGCGGCGATTCGAGGCGACGGCGCGGGTGCTCGATCACGTCGTGGCCGGGAACGAATATCTGGCCGCGATGTTTCGCGAGCGCGGGCGGGATGTGACCGTGTTGTCGACCTGTCTCGATCCGGCGCATTATCGCGTGAAAGCGCACGCGGACGCGCGACCGATCAATCTTGTCTGGATCGGGTCGAAGTCGACGCTGCCGTATGTCGAGCAGCACGTTGAAGCGATACGACTTGCCGCGTTGCGCGTGCCGCTGAAGCTGATCACGATCGCGGACCGCGGGCTGGAGAATCCCGGCTTCCCGGTCGAGCACGTGCCGTGGTCATATGAAGGCGAAGCGGATGCGCTGGTGCGCGGCGACATCGGCATCGCGCCGACGCCGTGCGATCGGTGGACGCTCGGGAAATGCGGCTTCAAGATCATCCAGTACATGGCTGCGGGTTTGCCGTCGATCGCGTCGCCGGTCGGGGCGAACGCGGAGATCGTCCGCGTGGGCGAAACCGGCTTGCTGGCGGAGACGCCGCAGCAGTGGGCGGATGCGATCGTGCAGCTTGCGGGCGATGTGGAGATGCGCCGGCGAATGGGCGGCGCGGCGCGCGCGATCGCGGAGCGCGAATATTCGCTCACCCGCGCGGCGGATACGTGGGCGCGGCTGCTGTCGGAATGAGCGTGACTCGCGCAAGGGACGGAGCCGGACTCTGCGAGTCCGGATCGCTGCGCAGCAGCGAGTTCGAACGGGAAATTACGCGACTTCGTCGCGTATCGGACTCACAGAGTCCGGCTCCGTCCCTTGCGCGCGGACTGGTTTGCTTACGTTCGGATCGCGCGCTGATAGATGTGCTCGAGTTGATCCAGATGATGCTCGTGTGAAAGCAGTGGGCGAAGTCCCAGGCACGCTTCACGCAGCGCCGCTCGTCGCTGCGGCGAGATGACGTCGCGGATCGCGGTGACGAGCGCGTCGGTGTCTTGCGGATCAGCGATGACGTGGCCGTGCACGCCGTCGGTCATGATCTCGGTGGCGCCGTTTTTTCGCGTGCTGATGACCGGGACGCCCATCGCCAGCGCTTCGAGCACGACCAGGCTGCACGGATCGTGGCGCGTCGGAAGAATGACAAAGTCTGCCGCGCGATAATACGGCCGCGGATCGGTCACGGCGCCGACGAAGTGGACGTCGACGTGTTGCTCCTTCGCGAGCAGCTCGTATTTCGCCTTGAAATCGTCGCCGACGACGACCAGCCGGTGCGGCGCGGCGTGATGCAATTTACCGAGCGCTTCAATCGCCTGTTGAAGCCCCTTGCGCTCGAAATCCTGCGCAACCATCAGCGCAGTCCAGACGTACGGCCGGCCGTCGGCGCGGACGTTGCTCAGCGGCGAGACGGTGCCGACCGCGGCGGCGGGATCGAATTTTTTCAGGTCGACGGCGTTAAAAAGCGTCGCCAAGCGGTCCGCCGGAAGGGCCGGAAAATGGCGGCGAATGTCGGTTTTCACGTACTCGGACAGGCTGAGCACCATCGGCGGCCGCTTGCTCTCCAGGAGCTGCCGCTCGACCTTGGCCATCGCGCGGCGGCGCGGGTTGAACAGCACGTTCCATTTCTGCGCCATCTCCGCGGCGATGCCGGCGTGCGGGTGATAGGCGTCACACGTTCGCACCGGCAGCATCGCGTGGACGATGTCGTATTTTGCATTCGCGAGGTGCCCGTCGAGCAGATCGAGGAATTTTCGGTACGTCCCGGTGCGCGTTGCGGAATGCGCGTCGAGCTGCACGCGAAGCTGCGGCGCGATCGCGTCGGAAAACGAAGTGGAGATGACGCGGATGTCGTGACCGCGCGTCGCAAGCGACACGGCTAAATCGGTGGTGTAGCGCTCGGCGCCACCGCGCGACTCGTCCGCGTGAAGGATGACCAGCGCGATCTTCACGAGGGGCGGTCCTCGCTGGGGATGGAGATGTTTCGGGTTGGCTGCGATCTTTTAAGCTTCGCATCGTGCCGCGCGATCGCATTCGACTTCGCTTTGATCGCGGCGCGGAGGCGCGGCAGCCAGCAGATTTCACGCCGCTCGGCGTAGCGGTTCAGCCAGCGGTTGCGCTGCTCGTCGGTGATGCCGGGAAGCGTCGTCGTGCTGTACCAGAATTGCGCAAGGTCCTTGATCACCCACCGCCAGCGCGTGAGAAAATGATTCATCCGCGCGACGCGGGCAGCGTCGATCAGCTTCACGTCGACTGCACCCACGCCGCCGCCGACGTTGGCGAAGAAATGACACAGGTAGAGATCGCGGTGATGCAGCCCGGCCGCGTGCAGCTTCGCGGCGAGATCCGCCGTCGGTTGAAGCAGCGTTTCGAACGGCGTGCCGGCGGCGATCATCTTTTCGGCGTCACGATAGCCGGCCAGGTCCTCGGTGATGACGAAGCTCCGCCCGTCGACGAGTTTTCCCCAGCCGACGAGCGGCACCGTCGGCACGCCCGCGTCCCGCAGCAGCTCGATCGCCTTCACCTCGTCCGCCGCGCCTGTCGATTCGATCAGATATCGCTTGATATGCAGGCGAATCGGCTTGCCTTCGATGTCGGCGTCGAGGGTGCAATTCTCGCGATCCGGCAGCTTCCGCCAGGCGACGATCTGCGGATGGTCGAAGACCGCCTCGACGTCGAGGCCGATCATGCGCATGAGCGCTTGATACTGCGGGAGGACGTGGAAGACGTTTTGCGACGACTGCGACATGTCTCAAATTGTCATCCTGAGGTACTCCGAAGGATCTGCGCCATCCGTTGCTCGGTGCCAGATCCTTCGGAGTACCTCAGGATGACAATAGCGTCGAGATGACGTCAGCGGTGTCCCACCGACTGCAAAAACCTGCTGATCCCCGGCTTGAAAATGACTTTTCCTTCGACCACGACCAGCTCTTCGTCGAGGTAAAGCTGGACCGCCTTGCTCAGCGTGCGCGCTTCGAGCGAGAGGCCGTTCTCTTTCACGTCGTCGAGCGTGTCGATGCCGACGTTGATGTGGAAAACGTCCTGCATGATGACCGGGCCTTCGTCGAGCTGCTCGGTGACGAAGTGTGCGGTGCAGCCATGCACGCGGACGCCGGATTCGTACGCCTGCTTGTACGGCGCCGCCCCGGGGAAATAGGGGAGCAGCGACGGGTGGATGTTGATGATCTTGTGCTGGAATTGCTGCACGATCTGCGGCGGCAGGATGCGCATGTAGCGCGCGAGCACGACGAGGTCCGGCTTCACGTCCGCCAGCTTCTTGCCAAGCCACTCAAAATGCCCGGCGACGTCGTCGCTCTTCTTGTGATCGAATTTCAGCCCCGCCTGCGTGGCGATCGGCTCGAGATCGGGATGATTCGCCAGCACGCACGCGATCTGTCCGTGCAATTTACCGGCGGCGAAATCGGTGATGAGCTGCTCGAGGCAGTGCGGCTCCTTGCTGACGAGGATCGCGATCTTCTTCGCGCGCTTCTCGCTGTGCAGGTGCACGCGCACTTCCATGTCGATGTGCTTGCCGAGGTTCAGCAGGCCGGTGATCAGCTCCGATAAATCGATCGTCAGGTCGCTGATGTCGACCAGCATGTCCATGACAAAGAACCCGCGGACGACGCGCTGTTCGATGTCCTGGATGTTGATGCCGCGCTCCGCCATGTAGGTGGCGAATTGCGCGACCACGCCCTTCTGGTCTTTACCGAGGACGCTGACGACGGCGAGGACGGGCTGCTGAGGGGACACGGGGAACACATCTCCTTCGCGGACGGCCAAAATCGAGCGGCGTAGCTTACAGCGGACGCAAAACCTACGCGATACATCGGTCAGATGCGCCAACTTAACGCGGAAGGGCGCTTTTGAACCGCGATTTAGCGTTGGTAACCGGCTAGTGTGGCCGATAATTTAGGCTGTCGCAGGTCGTTCCGCGACGGCCGTCTGCTCGGAAACCTGCTGAGGACACACCCGTGGTTTTTTTTGCCGCCCTCTCGCGACATTCGCGTCGCCGCCCGCACCGTCGCGGTTCCGTCATTCAACGTGCCGTTGTGACCGCCGAGCAATTGGAAAACCGCCGGCTGATGGCGGTCGCGGTGAACGTCAATTTTCAACCCGCCAGCGCCGCGGTGCCCGCCGGATATCTTGCCGACAGCGGCCTCACTTACGGCGACCGCGGAAACGGCTACAGCTACGGCTGGAACGCTGCCAACAACAACGAGACGCGCGACCGCAACGTCACGTCCGACCAGAAATTCGACACGCTGATCCACACGTCGAGCAAGAGCTGGGAAATCGCCGTTCCCAACGGCACGTACAACCTCAGGCTCGTTGCCGGCGATCCGAGTTATTTTGACAGCAGCTATGCGTTCGACGCCGAGGGCGCGCTCGCGCTGCGCGGCACGCCGAGCAGCGACAACCGATTCATCATCGCCACCAGGACTGTCACCGTCGCCGACGGCCGACTCACGCTCACCGACGCCGCCGGCTCGGAGAACAACAAGCTCGCGTTCCTCGAGATCACCGACGCGCCGGCCGATTCGCTGCCGAGCGTGCCCGCGACGATCCAGGCGGAAAATTTCGACGACGGCGGGCAAAACGTCTCCTACTTCGACACCACGACCGGCAACGCCGGCGGAAAATACCGCAGCAGCGACGTCGACATCATCGCCGCCAGCGAGGGCGGCTACGCGATCGGGTTCACCCGCCCGGGCGAATGGCTCATGTACACGTTCAACGCCCCCGCCGCCGGGACCTTCGACGTGGACGTGCGCGTCGCCTGCGGCAACGCCGGCGGCGTGTTCCACCTGGAGATCGACGGCGTCGACAAGACCGGGGCGATCAACCTCGCCAACACCGGCGGGTGGCAGCAGTGGAAGACGCTGACGAAGTCCGGCGTGGCCATCGGCGGCGGGCAGCACACGATGCGGCTCGCCTTCGACAGATCCAACGGCGGGGACATCGGCGACATCAACTGGATCAAGTTTCGCGCGGCAACGACGACCCCGACCGTCTCCGTCGCCGCCACCGACTCGAGCGCGTCCGAGCCGGGCACGAACACGGGGAAATTCACGATCACGCGCACCGGCAGCACGTCGGCGTCGCTGCTGGTCAACTACGTGATTGGCGGCAGCGCGACCAACGGCAGCGATTACAATTCGCTCGCGGGCAGCGTCACAATCCCGGCTGGTTCATCGTCCGCTACCGTCACCGTGACGCCGAAGGACGATGCGACCGTCGAGAACACCGAAACCGTCACGCTCACGCTTTCCCCCGTCGCGGGCCACAACCTCGGCACGGCGTCCGCCACCGTCACGATCGCCGACAACGACACGCCGACGACGTCCGGCGCGTGGCCCAAGAGTTGGAGCGCCAAGCAGGCGCTGCCGCGTCCGCGGCACGAAGCGCGCGGCGCCGCGATGGATGGAAAAGTCTGGGTCTTCGGCGGGTTCTATTCCAATTCCATCAACGCGACCCAGGAGGTCGACTTCTACGATATCGCCACCAACACTTGGGGGAAACTTGCGGACTACGGCCCGATGCCGCACACGCATTCGACCGTCGCGACGGATCCGGCCAACCACGCGATCTATTTCATCGGCGGCCTGTACGGCGACTTCCCCAGCACGCCGACCAATCGCATCTTCAAGTTCAACACGCTGACGCGCACCTGGTCCGAGCCGCTGCCGAAGCTGCCGGTCATCTATCACTCGGGCGGCGCCGCGATCGTCAACGGCATCCTGCACTTCTTCGGCGGCTCGGAACAAGACCGCGTCACCGACACCGGCCGGCATCTCGTGCTCAACCTGAGCACCCCCGCCG
>JAXDMN010000293.1:0-7677 GCA_034666045.1 Phycisphaerales bacterium
GGCCAATATTTTCACACCGGCGCGCCGGTCGTGCTCTGGACGGATCCGGGCGGGTATGACGCGTATCGGACGGAGCGTCGCTTCGCGCCTTGGGCGACGGCGTCCTTCGAGGAGACCGCGAAAGAGGCGGCGGAGAACAAGCGGCTGAAGCGCAATGGCACCGAGGTCGATTCGCCCAATCGCTACGGCATCCGGTTCGCCCCCTCGACGCGGCCCGCGCCCTCGACGAGGAGCAGCACGGAGCCGTCGACCATGTACACGAGCCGCGGCGGCGGGCGTAAGGGCCGGCCCACCGAGGGCGGGACCAAGCTGACGCCGGAGGAATTTGAAAAGGTGCGCGGCGGCGGCTGGCCGCTGGAACTCGTTCAGCAGAAGGTCGATCAGTTCGTCTATCACTATGACGTCGCCGCCAGCAGCCGCGGGTGCTTCCGCACGCTGCACGATCAACGCGACCTGAGCGTGCACTTCATGCTCGACCTGGACGGAACGGTCTACCAGACGCTCGACGTCAAGGAACGTGCCTGGCACGGCAGCGAGTCCAACAGCCGCTCGGTCGGGATCGAGATCTGCAACATGGGCGCGTGGGGCGGCGACGGTCGTAAGACTCTCGATACGTATTATCGCAAGGATGAAAAGGGCCACACGCAGTTCGTCCCACCGGTCTTCGCCAAGGACTCGCAGCGGACGCCGAACTTCGTCGCCCGGCCGGCGCGAAACGAGATCGTCGTCGGCAACGTGCAGGGCCGTGAGTATTCCATGTATGACCTGACGCCCGAGCAGTACGACTCGCTGATCAAGCTGACCGCCGCGCTCTGCACCGTCCTGCCGCGCATGACGCCGGACTATCCGCGCGACGCTCAGGGGAACCTGATCACCAAAGTGCTCAACGACTCCGACTGGGAAAACTATCACGGGCTGATGGGTCACTACCATGTTCAGGAAAACAAGCAGGACCCGGGTCCCGCGTTTCAGTGGGACAAGGTGATCAACGGCGCTCGAAAGCGCATGGGATTGAAACCGCTGCCGGCGGGGGATGTGATCAATAATCCGAAGCAGTCAGTGGCGGGCAAGTGAACGTAATTGTGTTGATTGAGGTGTTGTCGTGAAAATGAAACTGTTCATCCTGTCGTTGCTCGTTCTGCCTCTTGTTGCGCGCGCTGAAGCGCCAATAGCGCCGCTCGGTCCCGTCGAGCGGCCCTACAAATCCGTCATTTACAAGCACGAAAAGCTCACCACGAATTCCGTCGACAAGGAAGGCAAGCCGGTCGTCTGGCCGCAGGAAGTGTTCGCGGCGTTTATCGACCTGACCGATCCGAACGTGCAGGTACGCGTCTCGCGCGGCGGGGAAGATCCCGACGGCCCAGGCGAATGGCAGACGGCGCTGATGCAGCCGACCAAGATCGCCGAGCGCGAAGGTTTCGATATCGTCGTGAACGGCGATTTTTTCGCCGCGTTCAAAGCGACCGACGCCGAGGGCGAAGCGGCATTGAAGCAGTTCACCGGCGGCCGGCCGGCGAAGGTGACCGGGCCGGCGGTGACGGATGGCGAGAAGTGGGGCCCGGCGGAAAAGGCGCGGGCGGCGTTCATGATCGACGGCCGCGGCAAGATGGTCATCGCGGAGGTGAAGGATCCGCCATCCGATGCGCGGCAGGTCATCGCCGGCAGCGACGTGATCGTTCAAAACGGCCTCAACGTCGCGCCGCCGAGCGACAAGCCCGGCTTCGCGCGCGGGCCGCACCCGCGCACGGCCGTCGGCATCCGTGACGACGGGAAAACGCTCGTCCTCGTCGTCATTGACGGCCGAAAGAAGGACGTCGCGGTCGGGATGAGCCTGAAGGACACCGCCGACGTGATGATGAAGTACGGCTGCACGGACGCCGTCAATCTCGACGGCGGCGGGAGCAGCATGCTGGGCATTCGCAATCCGAAGACGGGAAAGATGGAAGTGAAGAACCATCCGAGCGATGGCCGGGAGCGGTCGGTGGCGAATGTGCTGGGTGTGACCGTCAGGCCGAAGAAGAAGTAGCGCACTTTGCTCCCTCTACCCGGTACTCCGGGGAGAGGGCAGGGGAGAGGGGCGAGGTGCGGCAAATCAAACGGTGTGAGAATGTGGAGCGCCGCTTGCCCCTCTCCCCAACCCTCTCCCCGGAGTACCGGGAAGAGGGAGTAATCACTTCATCGCCGCGATGACCGCGTCGGCGAACTGATCCGTTCCTGCACTCCCACCCAGATCGCGCGTCAGCGCTTTCCCTTCGGTCAGCACGTTGTCGTACCCCTTGCGGATCTTGTTCGCGATGTCGTGCTCGCCGATGTGATGGATCATCATCTCGGCGGTCATGATCAGCGCGAGCGGATTGGCGACGCCTTTGCCGGCGATGTCGGGGGCGGAGCCGTGGACGGCTTCGAAGACGGCGGCCTCTTCGCCGATATTGCTGCCGGGAACCACGCCCAAGCCGCCGACCAGCCCGGCGCAGAGATCGCTCACCAGGTCGCCGTAGAGGTTCTCCATCAGCAACACGTCCATGCGGTCCGGGTTCTGCACGAGCTTCATGCAGCCGGCGTCGATGATCACTTCCTCGTATTCGATGTTCGGATACTCATCCTCGTTAATCCGCCGGGCAGAGTTGAGGAACATCCCATCGGTGAGCTTCATGATGTTCGCCTTGTGGAACACCGTGACCTTCTTGCGGCGGTTTTTGGTGGCGTAGCGGAAGGCGTAGCGCGCGATGCGCGTGCAGGCGACCTCGGATGCAACCTTCAGGCTGGTGACCACGCCGGGCACGACTTCGTTTTCGATGCCGCTGTAGAGGCCCTCGGTGTTCTCGCGGACGATCACCATGTTGATGTTGTCGAAACGGGTTTTTACGCCCGGCAGCGTGCGGACCGGCCGGACGGCGGCGTAAAGGTTGAGCTTCTTGCGGAGCTGGACGTTGACAGACGTGAATCCCTTGCCGACGGGCGTGGTGACCGGGCCCTTGAGCGCGACGCGGTGCGCGCGGATGGCGGCGAGGGTGCGTTCGGGCAGGACGTTGTCGAATCCCTGTTCGAGTGCAGTGACGCCGGCGGGGAGTTCGACCCAGTCGACGCTCAGGCCGGCCGCCTCGACGACTTTTGTCGTCGCCTTGGTCACTTCCGGCCCGATTCCGTCGCCGGGAATGAGTACGATCGTGTGCTTGGCCATGTCACGACACTATATGCAGGGAAATGAAAGGCGAAAGCGGGTTGACCACGAAGCCACGAAGAGCACGAAGCGGTTGGCTTCAGCTCAACATCCTGACGCGCAAGTACGCCGATGAATCGGAGGGATGAAGCGCGACGCTTCGTGCTCTTCGTGGCTTCGTGGTTAACTTTCTTTGCTTAGCCGGGAATCAGCGACTTGATGAGTTGCACCATCGGCTCGCTCGCAAGCCACGCCGCCAGCGGAATCGACCCGGTCATTGCGGCGCCGACGAAGGTGAAGGTGTGCTTGCTGCTCTGGTCGAGCGATGCCGCCGCGCAGGCGAAGAGCGAACCGAACGACGCGAACGTCGCGGCCGGCAGGGCCAACGGGAGAAGCGACAGCGGAAGCAGGTGACGTTCGATCGTAACGACGGCGGCAATGGCGATGACAGCGATCAGTGCAGCGGCGATGCCGTAAAACGAATGGCCGCAGCGGATCGGCGGACCAAGGGGTGTGTCGTATTCGAGCCAGCGCCGGGGCGGCATCGGTTTGAATATACCGAGGCCGCCCCGCGCCCGCTCGTCGAAACCAGTTACAAATTCTCGCCTTCCCTCGAAGCGCGAGGCGGACAAAGGGAACTAATCGGTCGAGACCATCTCGAGCCCCTCGAGCTTGCGTGGCCGACGGCGGCCGACCGAAGCGCGGCTGGGCGGGGTGGCCACTTCTTCCAGGACTTCCTCGAGCCGACGCTCAGCGTTGCGGATGTCCGGGGAAGCGACGCCGGTCAGACGATGGGCCCGCAGGCGGTCCAAGCCACCCGGACGGTACAGCGCATCGTGCAACTTGGCGTCGATGAGGTTCTCGATCGCTTTGCGAAGGTCCTCAGCGGAGACGGACATGATGTAGATCCTTGCGCCCTCGCGGCGCGGTTCGCGGCCCCATAACCCAGAGACGGCTGCTTGGAGGCCGTCCAAATGCGGGGCAAGACCCAATTGGAACGAAAAAAACAGGATCGGAACGCGAACAGACGCGTTGATCCCTTTCACATGCCGACGGAGTTAGCTGACGGGCTGGGAGCTGAAAGTCTCCCTCAGGTAGCACAACCCTGATTAGCCCCTGCCGAATGAGTACCCGCAAAAGCTGCTCATTCGACGACGCGGAACAGGCATTTTCTCGGACGACTGTTCCCGCGTTGGATTCTCCGCGCCCTCGGTCGTGATGCCGAAGGCTTAGGCGGTTCAAGCAGGCTGAATTGTAGAAATACCCCAAACTCGGTCAACCGCAGAACAGCCAATCAACCCTCTTAACCAAAAAAAATCTTCCTCATTAGAAATCTTTCATATACGCTCGAATCTCGCTATCATCGCCGCGTAGGACGGGAAGGAAGGGAATGGACAGTCACCAACTTCAGTGCATGGAGGTCTGGGGCGGCAACCGCAGCGCGGACCGCACCGTGGCCGTGGCGGGGCTCGATGCCTGGATCTACAGCCGGCCGTTCGGCGGCGCCGAGAGGGGCGGTGATGTTTATTACGTCTCGTCGTGCGCGACCGGACGCATCACTCGGCTGCTCGTCGCCGACGTCGCCGCTCATGGCAATGCCGTCGGCGACATCGCGCGAAACCTCCGCAGCCTCATGCGGCGTCACGTCAACCAGATCGATCAGTCGCGCTTCGTGCAGTCGATGAACCAGCAGTTCGCCAGCCTGTTCGGCGACGGATGTTTCGCCACCGCGCTGGTCACGACTTTCTTCGCGCCGACCAATCACCTTTCCCTTTGCAATGCAGGCCATCCGCCGCCATTGCTCTATCGCGCGGCGACGAAGCAGTGGAGCTTCCTCGACCAGCGCTGCGCCGGCGGCGATGAGTTCGTCGGCGCACCGGTCGGACTGGTCGATCTCGTCAACTACGACCAGTTCGACGTGCAATTGAAGGCCGACGACCTCGTGCTGTGCTATACCGATTCGCTGACGGAATCGCGCGACGCGGACGGTGAGATGCTCGGCCTGGCCGGGCTGCTCGAGATCGTGCAGTCGATCGACGTCACGGACGCGCGCAGCGCGATCCCGCAACTCATGTCCGCGATGCGCCGGCGCTGCGGGCACGACGTCTGTGATGACGACCTCACGCTTCTGCTGCTGCGCCCGAACGGCTCGAGGTCGCAGGTCACGCTGCGCGACCGAGTGCTCGCACCGGTGCGGATGATGAAGAACCTCTTAGGGTCCTTGCGCGGCGGCGAACCGATGGCGTGGCCGGAATTCAGTCTGGCCAACGTCGGCGGCGCGTTATTTGGACCACTCAACCGGCTCTGGAGCCGCCAGCGCGCTCCGCGCGTGATGGCGACGGCGGCCGCGCGTGATTTGTTACCGGACCCGATGACGCGGCGAATCTCGCAAGAGCGCGTCCGGCGGTCGGCGGTCGTGGATTGCGTCGTCGAGGCGATCGAAGCACGCGTTGCCGCCGAGGCGGCGAGCGCGGCGACGGTCGAAATCAACTCCGCGGCCTGATCGTGGTATTCATTCTCAGACGGGCAGCAGCGCCCGCTGGTCTCGTAATCCCTATTGCCGTCGCGCCCGACCTCGCCAGGAGTTTGCACCGATGATTTCCTCCCGCCGTCAGTTCATTCGCGGCGCGCTGGGCGCGTCCGTCGCCGCCGCGCTCGCGCCGCATGCGTTCGCAGCCGATGCGCCGGTCACGACCACGACCACCGCCGCCGCCACGACCGCCACCACCGCGCCCAAGCTCAAGAAGGCGGTCAAGTACGGCATGATCCGCGGCGGGAACTCTGTGAAGGAAAAACTCGATCTCGTGAAGTCGCTCGGATTCCAGGGCGTCGAGCTGGACAGCCCCAGCGACATCAACAAGGACGAGGCGGTCAAAGCGCAGGCGGAGACGGGCGTGAAGATCCACGGCGTCATCGACTCGGTCCACTGGAAGGAACGCCTGAGCGATCCCGATCCGGCCGTCCGCGCCAAAGGACTCGCCGCCCTCACCGGCGCGATCGCGGACGCGAAGCTCTTCGGTGCCGACACGGTGCTGCTCGTACCAGGCAAGGTCTCCAATCCGGAGACGGAGAATTTCGAGCAGGTCTGGCAGCGCTCACAGGAAGAAGTCCGCAAGGCGATCCCCGCGGCGCAGCAGGCGGGCGTCAAGATCGCCATCGAAGTCGTCTGGAACGATTTCCTCACCAAGCCCGAGCAACTCGTGAAGTACGTTGACGAGTTCAAGTCACCTAGCGTCGGCGCGTACTTCGACGTGAGCAACATGATCAAGTACGGCGTCGCGCCGGCGGATTGGATCCGCGCGCTCGGCCCGCGAATGCTCAAGTTCGACTTCAAAGGCTACAGCAAGGAAAAAGGGTGGGTCGCCATCGGCGACGGCGACGAAAACTGGCCCGAAGTGCTCAAGGCGCTGTCCGAGGTCGGCTACAACGGCTGGGCCACCAGCGAAGTCGCCGGCGGCGGCGAAAAAGAGCTGCGCGAGATCGCCGAGCGGATGAATCGCGTGCTGGGACTCGCATAATTGAGTCATTGAATCATTGAGTCATTGAGCCATTGGAAGAGACGCAACCAACGCCTCCTTCAATGACTCAATGACTCAATGTCCAAATGACTCAATCAGCCTTTCACCTTCATCGCACACTTCGGACACTTCCCGTCGGCGGTCGCCTTCTGGACGCCTGGGCACATGGCGCAGTCGTCCTGGGTGCTCATCTTCATCGGGTCGCCGTCCGCGTTGTCCGACTTGTTCTTGTTGCATCCGAAGTTGACGCCGGCCGTGAGACAAAAGACGGCGGCGATCAGCAGCAGCTTGCGCATGAGGACCTCTTTCTGCAGTTGGAGCCTGGGACGAATTGCATCGCCCGCACACCCGCACCATACGGGCGGCGGCGGTGGCGTATTCTACAATCGCACGATCCCGCGGACAGCGCGCGATCGGCGCGGTGGCAGAAGTTTTTCAGGATGCGCTGCGCGTTGCCGCCGTTGCCGCGCCGCCGGAGACTTTTGGCTCAAGCTGCCGCAACAACTCGGTCGCACGCTCGGGACGCGGGAGCACGTCGATCGACTCCCACTTCATCCCTTCGGCCGGGCGCTGCTCGGTGTTCTCGGTGATGACGAGCTGCGCCCGCTCCGTCGGCCGATCGAAATCGGGCACGATGCGAATCCGGTAGCGCGTCCGCTCCTGCCAGCGTCGGGCGACGTGAAATTCGCCGGGGAACTGCTGATAGCCGGTCAGGATCGATCCCTTGTTCTCTTCCGCGACGCCAATGTTCAGCGGCGGCTCGCTCAGCGCCTGCTTGACGCGCGCGACCAATTCCTTCGGCGGCACGTTGAACTCTGCCTCCGCGCCTTGCATGCGCGTGTCGGCGGCGCGGAACGAGCTTGAACATCCAACCATCAGTGCGAGCAGAGCGAAAGCGGGGACGATTCGAATCATGCGGGCTCCTTGGACGGGGAACGTTATCCGTCCAGAGAAGGTCACGCAATGTCGGTGTCGCCCCTGCGCCCGCGAAAGAACTTC
>JAXDMN010000294.1:0-21806 GCA_034666045.1 Phycisphaerales bacterium
CGCCAACTTGTGGAGTTGGGTCCCCGCGCCCTTCGACGAAACCGTCGAGACGCGCGTCACCGACGCCGTGCGGCGACTGGTCAGATCAACCACCGCATGAGAAAGTACCCCCATGGCACGCAAAATCCGTCTCACCTACATCCCGACCGGCGAATCCGTCATCGCCGACATGCTCGAAGACGAAGCCCCGGCCGTCTGCGATTACGTCTGGTCGATCCTGCCGATCGAACACAAAATGCTGCACGGCCAGTACAGCGGCGCCGAAGTCTTCGCGCTGCTCGACCGCGCCAAAGAACTGCCGCCGGAAAACATCTGCCAGTTGCCCCTGCCCGGCGAGCTCCTGTGGTTCTACGACGGCAGCAGCAGCGTCGCGAACTCGCGCAAGCCGATCAGCGAAATCGTCTTCGTCTACAACCGCGGCGTCGTCCTGCGCGGCCCGGAAGGCGTGCCGACCTACTGCTCCCTCTTCGCGCGCGTCCCGGGCGATTGGAAGTACGACTGGACGGCCTTCCGCGAAGTCTGCCGCAAATCGCGATTGGTCACGCCGCCGCTGCTGCGGATCGAGCGGTTCGAAGAGCGCGCGGTCGTTTAACCCACGCGGTACTTCTCGATTTTTTCCTCGTCCAGTTCCACGCCGAGCCCCGGCCGCTCGTGTACGCGCGCTTCGCCCGGCTTGATCGGCTGCGGCTCGGTGAGGATGTCGTCTTCGTAAAAAAACGGGCCGATGATGTCGCAGGGGTACGTGTCGGCGGTGATGCCGGGAGACGCCAGGCCGAGGTGCGTCATCGCCGCCGAGCCGATGCCGAGCTCGAGGTTGCTGCCGATCGTGGCTGACAGTCGATGCTGATGCGCGAAGGCGGCGATCTGCTGCGCCTGTCCGATGCCGCCGGCTTTGCCGACGTAGATCGAGAAGACGTCCGCGGCGGCGGCGCGGTGCAGCGTTTGCGCATCGTGGACGGTGTAGACGCTCTCGTCGGCGACGATCGGGATCGGCGCCGCGTGCTTGCGGACGTCCGCCATGCCGAAGAGGTCATGCTCCGGCACCGGCTGCTCGATGAAATAGACATTGAACTCGCGAAGGCGGTCGATGGTCGCGGCCGCGATCTCCGCCGTGGGCCAGCCGCCGTTGGCGTCGACGCCGAGGTGGGCCTGCGGCCCGACCGCTACGCGCACGGCTTTGACGCGCGCGACGTCGGCGTCGGGATCGGTGCCGACTTTTACCTTCATCTTTTTGAAGCCCTGCGCGATCGCCCATTGCGCGATCTCCGCCGCCACCGCGGGCTCGCGACCGGAGACCGACCATTTCGTCGGCACGAACGCGCGCACCTTCTCGCCATTGCCGCTGAGCAGCGCATAGACCGGTTTACCCGCCGTCTTGCCGGCGATGTCCCACAGCGCCATTTCGATCGCCGACTTCGTGAACGGATTCCCGCGGACCAGCGACGCGTATGCACCGACGCACTGCTGGATCTTCGTCGGGTCCATCCCGACCAGCGCGGGCTCGAAATACGTGCGGATGACGTGCCGGGCCGTGAACTGGTCCTCCCCGCTCCAGCGCGGCGTGCAGCTCGCCTCGCCTAATCCGATCAGCCCCTCATCCGTATGCACCTTCACGATCAAAAACGGCGACGTCACATGCGATCCGCCGCGCCCGGATTTGATCGCAAGCTGCGGCTTGATCGGCACACGGACGGGAATCGTTTCGATGCGGGTGATTTTCATGCGCGATCCATGCTACCGCACATGCGAAAGTTCCCGCCGGGGCCGGCGCCTGCGCTTCTCGCCGGGTGAAAATTTTCGTTGACAAGTTCTTGGTTTGTTAGGTAAATTGTCGGGTGGCACCGGGCGAACTGCGCTCGTCGCCGCGACGGGAGGCAGTCATGTCAGAACAGCGTTCGCCTGGCCGGTCGGAAATGCATCAAACTGCAACACCCGGCAACAATATCCGCGCTGCGACGCTCGCTGCCATGCGCATCCTCAGGCCTAAGCGTCACTTAGGAGAAAGACAAAAAGCTGCGATCGAACTTTTGTTGCAAGGGCTCGCCGATCAGGACGTCGCCGCCCAGCTTGGGGTCGATCGCTCGACCATCTTCCGCTGGCGGCGCTTGCCGCTTTTCGCCCGCGAACTCGACGCCCAGCGGCAACTGCGACGCGAGCGCGCCGCCAACCAGCTTCAGTCGATGGTCCCTTCTGCGCTGAAAATCCTCCAGCAACAGCTCGACAGCAAGGATGACCGCGTGCGCATGCGCGCCGTCTCGATCCTGCTGCGTTTCGCCACCCCCGGCCGCCTCGCCCCGTCCGCCATCGTCGCCGCCGCGCCCACCGCCAACCCCGCAAATGTCCAGAACCGCCAGCCCCTGGACGATCTCCGCGCCTTCATCGAAGCCCCGCTCCCCGGCCAACCGGGCGCGCCGAAGGGCATGACGGACGATGCAGACGATGAGGATGACGAGGACGATGCGATGGGCTAAACCTGACTCGAGAAGCCCTGAAGGCAAAGCTTTGTCATCCTGAGGGACTCCGAAGGATCTGCGTTGTCCGTCATGCGGTGCCAGACGAGCCGTGTTCCGAGTATCTTGGGACGCCGGATGATCCTGGGACCTCGCTAACCACGACGGATGATCAACTTTTACGACATCGCCTGGGGCGTCGGCGTCGCCGTCGCCGCGCCGTACTGGCTTATCAAGCCGGCCGCGCGCGCGAAGGTGCTCGGCGCCTTCCGCCAACGCATGGGGCAGGACATCCCGCGCCGCGAAGGCGACGGCCCGTGCATTCTCATTCACGCCGTCAGCCTCGGCGAGATGAACGCGACGCGCGCGCTGGTCGAGAAGCTGCGCGAGTCCCGCCCCGGCGTGCACTTTGTCATCTCCTCGACCACCGAGACCGGTTTCGCGCGCGGGCAGGAGCTCTACACGACCGCCGGCGACGTCACGCTCATCCGCTACCCGCTCGATTTCTCCGCCGCCATCGCGCGCGTGCTCGACGCGGCGCGGCCGGACCTCGTCGTTCTCATGGAGCTGGAGGTCTGGCCGAATTTCATGAAGCACTGCGAGCGGCGCGAGATCCCGGTCGTTCTCGCCAATGCGCGGCTGACCGAGTCGAGCTTCCGCAACTACCGCCGCGGCGGTCCGATCGTGCGGAAAATGTTCCGCCGCCTCACGTTGATCTGCGCGCAGGACGACGCCTACGGCGTGCGCTTCCTCGAGCTGGGCGTGCCGCACCATCACGTGGTCATCACCGGCACGATGAAGTTCGACAACGCCAACCTCGGCGGCCCCGTGAAGGGCGCGTACCTGATGGCGATGCGCATGGGCGTCAAAGCCGGGCTCGAGCAGGTCTGGGTGTGCGGTTCGACCGGGCCAGGCGAGGAAGAGATTGTCCTGCGCGTCTATCGCAAGCTGCTCCCGCGGCATGCGCGGCTGCGGCTGATCATCGTGCCGCGCCACCCGCAGCGCTTCGACGAAGTCGCCGACCTCATTTTCGACAACAAGTTCGACTGCGTGCGCTTGAGCCACACCGAGCAGGGCGAGCCGCTCCCGCCGACGTCGCCGGTCCCGCCGGTCGTGCTGATCGACGCGATGGGCGTGCTCCGCGAATACTACGCGCTCGCCAGCGTCGTCTTCGTCGGGCGATCGCTCGTCGATCTCGGCCCGCGGCAGCACGGCAGCGACATGATCGAGCCGGCGGCGCTGGGCAAAGCGGTCGTGGTCGGGCCGCACACGTCCAACTTCGCCGACGCGATGATGAAGTTCCGCGCGGCGCGGGCGATGTACGAAGTCGAGAGCGAGGCGTCGCTCGAGCAGACGATCGGCGTGCTGCTGTCGACGCCCACGGAAGTGAAAGAGCTGGGGCAGCGGGCGGCGGAAGTCGTGCGTCGCGAGCAGGGCGCGACGATGCGTCACGCGCGGGTGATCGTGCAGATCCTGTCGACCAAGCGCGGCGAAGAACTCCCGCGCCCCGCCACGCCCCCCGCGACAGAGCAGTCGCCGCCGGCGCAACCCGCATCCGTACGGCCGCCGCCGCCCGACACGTTCGCCGGCGGCATCCCGGGCGTCGCCGCCGACGCGGTCACGCAGAGTCCGCCCTGGCTGGTGATTCGTCCGATCCGCAAGCCATGACGCGCGCCGCGCGGACCTGCGGCACCGGCTTGGGCGGCGCGCCGCAGCGTGGACAGAGCGCGTAACGATGAATCAACTCGACGTCGCAGTTCCAGCACTTCCAGAGCGGCGACTCGAACGGCGTGACGAACGGCCAGAGCAAAGCGGCAAGGCCCAGGTCAACGATGAAGATCAGCGCGACGACCGCCGCCACTTTCAGCTTTGCCTCGAGCGTCGGCGCGCCGAAGATCTGAAGGTAAATCATGACCGCGACAATCGAGATGCCCAGCGGCACGCCGAACACCAGGTTGCCGATCATGTTCGCCGGCTCGGCCGGTTTGAGGATGGCGTCGCACGCGCCGCAGCGCCGCCGCCCGCTGTGGTTGTATTCGCTGCGCGGGAACCGCGACCCGCAATACGGACAGGTCGCGCGCCATCGAAACAGTCGTCGTAATCGTCCCACCGTCGTTCGCCTCCCGCGCGCGGCGCGTCATGCTAACGCGGGGACCGGGCAAACGTGTGATCGTTGGGACCCCATTGATCGCTCGTGCTTTCCCATTTTCACACGGCGCCAGCATGGCCAGCGGCACTTTTATCTGAATTTGAACTCAATCCGGCCGAACCACGCGCCGATGAGCGCGTACAGTTGTTCCCGGCGTGCGTCATCGGCAACTTTTTCTTGCCGATCCGGGAGAATCTCGTTGACTCAAACGTGCGATTCTCAAGGATGCCCGCCGGAGAAAGTGCCTGTCAGTCGCTCGGGACACAAAGATCCCGGTGCGACAGATCGGTCCGGCTATGGGTTCCGCGTGAGGTTCGTCACCGTTCGTTGTGACGTTCAGCCTCGCCCGGCTTAAGCCCGAACGAAAAACGATCCGATTTTTGCCCGCGCGGATGCCCTGCACCCGCGCAGGAGGAAGTAGCGCCGATGCTCTGTCGCACCCACAACCGCAAGATCACCGCCCGCACCTCTGCCGCCGTCATGATGGAGGCGATCGAAGGGCGCACGATGCTCTCGACGTACACCGTCACCAACACCAATGACGCCGGCGCGGGTTCGCTGCGGCAGGCGATTCTCGACTCGAACAAGAACGTCGGCACCGACACGATCGCGTTCAAGATCGGCACCGGCCTGAAGACCATCGCGCCGAAGTCGTACCTCCCGGCGATCAACCAGCCGACGATCGTCGATGGCGCCACGCAACCCGGCTTCGCGGGCAAGCCGCTGATCGAACTAAGCGGCGCCAGCGCGGGCGGCGCGGAAGGATTGAAGCTCATCGGCGGCGGGAGCACCGTCAAAGGGCTCATTATCAACCGCTTCGCCAACAGCGGCATCTTCATCTACGGCAAGGGCGGGAACAAAATCGTCGGCTGCTACATCGGCACCAACGCCAGCGGCACAAGCGCACTGGCCAACAACGCGCACGGCATCTTCGCGCAGACCGCCGACAACATCATCGGCGGCGCCACCGCCGCGGAACGCAACATCATCTCCGGCAACGTCAAGGCGGGCGTCTTCTTCTACACCGCCGCCGCGCATCACAACAAAGTCCTCGGCAATTACATCGGCGTCGACGCGACCGGCAGCAAGGCGATCAAGAATCAGAACGGCGTGCACATGAACGGCGCGCAGTACAACACGGTCGGCGGACTCACCGCGGGCTCGCGCAACGTGCTCTCCGGCAACGTGCACGACGGGGTGCTGATCAACACGACCGGCGCGAAGTTCAACAACGTCCAGGGCAACTACATCGGCACCAACGCCGCCGGCACCGCCAAGATCGGCAACGGCTGGTACGGCGTCGAGATCTCGCAGCCGGACAACGTCGTCGGCGGCACCGTCAGCGGCGCGCGAAACGTCATCAGCGCCAACGGCTACTCGGGCGTCGTCATGTACCTGACGACCGGCACGCGAAACCGCGTCGAAGGCAACTTCATCGGCACCGATTACACCGGTACGAAAGATCTCGGCAACATCGGCTGCGGCGTCGACATCACCAATGGCGCGACGAACAACATCATCGGCGGCACGACCACCGGCGCGCGCAACGTCATCTCCGGCAACGACGCGTCCGGCGTCGGCATCTACAACAGCAGCTCGGGCAATTCCGTCATCGGCAACTACATCGGTCTCTGCTGCCTCGGCAACGCGCTGCCGAACACGCGCAACGGCGTCTTGATCAACAACGGCTCGAGCAACAATATCGTGAAATCCAACCGCATCGCCTATACCACCTACAAGGCGATCCTGATCACTTCGGGCAGCGCCACGCAGGCCGGCGCGAACACCATCTACGGCGACGTCGCGCTGGGCGCGAAGCTGGTTTAATCGCCCAAGCACAGTTGCCCGGCCTTGAAGCGGTGGTAGATTCCTTGAAGGGGAATTACTCACATCCGCGCGAGGTCACATGTCACGTCCGCGACCGCAGCAGTTAATTGAAACGTTGGAAAAGCGCCTGTTGATGGCGCGCGTCGCCGGCATCGACGTCTCACACTGGCAGGGGACGATCAACTGGGCGAATGTCGCCGCCGCGGGCAAAGAGTTTGTCTTCCACAAGGCGACCGAGGGCATCGATTACGTCGACCCCACCGCCGCGACGAACAACGCCGGCGCCGCCGCAGCCGGCATGCTCGTCGGCGTTTATCACTTCGCGCATCCGGACACCAACAGCGCCGCCGCGGAGGCCAATTGGTTCATCCAGAACGCGAGTCAGTATGCGAGCACCGGCGATCTGCGTCCCGTGCTCGATCTCGAGGACGGCGCGACGCTCACGCCGGCGGCGCTCTCCGCCTGGGCGAATGAGTATTGCCTGACGGTCAAGAACGCGCTCGGCGTCGATCCGCTGATCTACCTCAACACGAACTACGCGACGAATGAAGTCGACGCGAGCGTCACGTCGCACGATCTGTGGATCGCCAACTGGTCGACCGCGTACGGCGATCCGATGACGACCGGCTCGCCGCCGGTTGGCGTGTGGGGCGCCGGCAACTGGGACTTCTGGCAATACAGCTCGACCGGCACCGTGAGCGGCATCTCCGGCGCGGTCGATCTCGACGTCTACCAGGGCGATCGCGCGACGCTGGTAGCGAACTTCGTCGTCGGCAACACCCCGCCGCCGCAGAATCCCGGCACGATCAACGGCAGTGTCTTCCAGGACACGAATGGCAACGCCGCCCTCGAAGCCGGCGAGCCGATGATTGCCGGCCGCACGGTTTATCTCGACGCCGACAACGACGCTGTGCGCGATGCCAGCGAAACGTTGACGGCGACGAACGCGTCCGGGCAGTACAGCTTCACCGTGAACCCGGGCACGTACACCGTGCGGCAAGTCGTCCCCGCCGGGTGGTATCAAACGGTCCCGGCGAGCAACGGCGCGCGGACGGCGACGGTCACGTCGGGCGGCACGACGAACCTGTTCGCGTTCGGCTCGGCGGCGTACGGGAGCATCAGCGGGAGCGTTTTCCGCGATACAAATAGCAACGGCCTGCGAGACGCTGGCGAGACCGGCTTGTCCGCCTGGACCGTCTACCTCGACGCCAACAACAACGGCATCCTCGACACCGGTGAAACCTCCGCCGTCACCAACGCCGTCGGCGACTGGGCGTTCAACAACCTCAAGACCGGGAATTACGTCGTTCGCGTCGTCCTGAAGAAGAAGTTCGTCCGGACCGCGCCGACCGGCGGCATGTTCACGCACACGCTCTTCAGCGGCACGACCATCGCCGGCGATCTCTTTGGAGTGCGCTAACGACTCGCAAATACAGCGGCCACAAGCGGTTAGAGGCGCAGATTCAGTAACGCTTCCCTCTCCTGCCGTCGGCGCCACCGCCCTGCGCGTGAAAATGCCGGGAATTGCGAACCCGGGCCATCAATTTGGTGTTATATAACTGTGGAGCGAGACACGTCCGGCATTAGCGGAGAGAGAGCATTGCGACACCCCCAGACCCCCACGCGCAAAGCCCGCGCTGCCCTTGTCGAACCCCTCGAGACGCGCCTCCTGATGGCGCGCCTCACCGGCATCGACGTGTCGCAGTTTCAGGGGACGATGAACTGGACGACGGCGGCGAGCAAGGGCATCTCGTTCGCCTTCATCCGCGCCTCGCGCGGCGATACGGTTCCGGATACGCAACTCGCCAACAACATGAACCCCACGACCGGGGCCCGCGCCAAGGGCATCGCGGTCGGCGTTTATCACCGCATCCTGCCGTTCAGCAACACCGGCGACACCGGCGCGTTCGTTGATCCGATCGTCGAGGCGGACAAGTTCATCTCGGCCGGCGGCGCGTACATGGGCAACGGCTACATGCGCCCGGTCATCGACGTCGAGAACGGCGCCGCGCTGAATACCACCCCGGTCAACGGCTACAACCTCAGCACGTACGTGCTCGCCTTCGTCAACCGCGTGCAGTCGGTCCAGGGCGTGTCACCGATGATCTACACCGGGCATTATCGCTCGAACCTCAACAGCAACGTCGTCGCCGCCCTTCCCGATCTCTGGATCGCCAATTGGGAAATGGTCACGTACGGCAATCCGGTCACCGGCACCGGCGGACCGCCGACTTCGCCGTGGAACCCGAGCCCGAACTGGAAGTTCTGGCAGTACGACTCCCCCAACGGGCTCGGCTCGCAATATGGCGCGCAGAGCACCGACATCGACCTCGACGTTTTCAACGGCTCGGACATCAACGTCCTCAAGCAGAACTTCGTCACCGGCGCGGCGGACATCCCGACCGGCCCGAGCCCCGCCAACAACGCGACGAACGTCAGCCCGGTCAACCTGAAGCTCAACTGGAACGACAGCATCGGCGCAGCGGCGTACGACGTCTACGTCGACAACGTCCTGCGCGCCACCAACATCACCCAAAGCGAGTGGACGATTTCGCCGCAGGTCTCCGGCGGCTCGCATTCATGGCGCGTCGTCGCCAAGGGCGTCATCAGCGACAGCTTCACGCACGTCACCAGCCCGACATGGAACTTCACCGCCAGCAGCCTGCCGCTCCCTGGCGTCCCGAGCGGCGGAACGCCGAACAATGTCTTCGTCATCAGCAAGCCGGTCATTCTCGACTGGGCCGACACGCCCAACGCATCGACGTATGACGTCTACCTCGGCACGAGCCCGACGCCGACCTACACCGACCTGACGAGCAGCCAGACTCCCTCGATCAATCCGGCCGACGGCGTTCGCATGTGGCGCGTCGTGGCGAAGAACGCCACCGGAAACGTCGACGGCCCGCAATGGCAGTACACGCTGGATACGGTGGTGCCCTCCGCCACCTACGGCGCGCAGACGCCGACCAGCGGCACGACCTTCCTCGATTTCACCGTCACCTACACGGACGCAACGAGCGGCGTCGATTTCACCTCGCTCGACAGCAGCGACGTGTACGTCACCGGCCCGAACGGTTACTCGCAGGCCGCGACGCTCATCAGCCTCGATGCCAACGCGAACGGCTCACCGCGCATTGCAACCTATCGCATCGCCGCGCCGGGCGGAACGTGGGACATGGCCGACAACGGCACGTACACGGTCAACCAGAACGCGAGCCAGGTGCGCGATGTGGCGGGCGGCTACCGTGCGGCGGGGCTCATCGCAAACTTCACCGCGAATTTCGCCGCGCCGTTCGCCTATAAGGTCGGCGCGATCCTGCACATCGACTTTGACGGCACGACCATGCCAATCGCCCTTTCGCAAAGCGGCGGTAATTACGTCGTCACGCGCGACGGCGTCTCGCTCACCTTCAACGGCGTGTCGGAAATCCTGGCGACGGGGACCGCCAGCGCCGACCACCTTCGCATCGGCAGCGCCGTTCCTGCCCCGCTGGCTTTCGAACATCAGGCCGGTGACGACTCGATCACCGTCACGGCCGGCCAATACACGTTCGGCGAAGACTACGGCGTCACGCTGCGGAACGTCGACCTCACCGTCAACAACGGCGCGTCCGCGGTCTTCGCCGTTACCGTGCACTTCGACGCGCTCACGCTCAACGGCAACGCGTCGATGACGCCGAACGGCAACAACGCGCTGTCGGTGAAGCAGCTCGTGATGTCGAATAGCGCGCGGCTCGACTTGGCCGACAACGACATGATCGTCGACTACACCGGCGCGTCGCCCGCCGGCACCTTCGCCGGCGGCGTCTATACCGGCCTTGCCGGGCTCATCCAGAGCGGCAGCAACTTCGGCGGCTGGGACGGCAACGGCATCGTCACCACCCATGCCGACGCCGCCGGCGGACTCACCACCCTCGGCATCGGTGAGGCATCTGACTTGCTCGGCATCGGCGGCGCCGAGACCGCCCTCTTCGGCGACGAAACCGTTGACGCCACTTCCGTTGTCATCAAATACACCTACGCCGGCGATGCGAACCTCGATGGGATCATCAGCGGCGACGATTATTCCTCCATCGACTTCAACGTTTCGTCCGTCGGCGCCTTCGGCTACTCCAACGGTGATTTTAATTACGATGGGATCATCAGCGGCGACGATTACAGCACGATCGACTTCAACATTTCTGCGCAAGGTCTGCAGCTGTAAAACCTGCCTTTGACCCCCGCCTTTTCCTGTTGGCACTGCCCGCGGCGCGCGGTACCGTCCCACCGTTTCAACTTGATGCTTTTGTGTCGAGTGAAGGGTGTGCTGAAGGTTCTGTGCTCCGGGAGCGCTGATGTCGTTGTTGCCCCGCCGCCGCCCCGCGCGATCCGACTGCGCGCTTCGATGCGCTTGCGAATCACTCGAGCGCCGCTGCCTGCTCGCCTTCAGCATCTATGACGGTCGCGACGCCGCCGTCGGATATGGTCCGCAACCGGCTCCGACCGCGCAGCCTGAGATCATTGTCTCCGCCGAACCGAGTGCGGTCGATTCGCCCACGCCCTCCGTCAGCACGGGCGTCGTCTATGCCAACATGGGGACCGGCAGCGGCTTGACCGCGACGACCGTCACCGGATCCGGCTCCGGGACCGAGATCGGATTTGACGACTACAACACGATCAACGACGCCAATTTGAACATGACGAGCTTCCGTTTCATCGGCGGCGTCTCAGCCGTCGGCGGACAGCTCTTCTTCGACTTCCACAACGCCTCGAACGTTTTCGTCGTGCGCCTCAGCGCAACGCTGAACACCGCGGGCAATAACCTGACGTGGACGCTGACCACGTCGCCCGGCGTGAACATTCCCGACCAGGGATTCCTGCACGTGCTCGCCGCCAGCGGAACGACAGCGACTTGGCGCAAGAGCAACGCCCCGCCGACGGTCGGCGCGCAGGATCCGGCACTCGGCAGCGCGGGCGCGGGACAGAGCTACAAGTTCGAGCTCACCAATACGCCGCCCAACGCCGCGCCGATGATCGCGTCGCTCGCCGATTCCCCTGACCCCGTCCCCGCCGGCGGGACGTTCATGCTCACCGCCAACGGCGTCGCCGATTCAGACGGCACGATCGCGAACGTGAAGTTCTACCGCGAAACCAACGGCCTCACCGGACTGCAAACGACCGGGACGGCGGATCTGCTGCTCGGCACCGACACCACCGCCGCGCCCTACAGTCTCGCCGTCTCGACCGTCGGATTGGCCAACGGAACCTACACGTATTACGCGCAGGCGACCGACAACGGCGCGCTCGGCGGCAATGTCGTCTCGACCACGAACACCGCCGGCGCCGGCTCGATCACCGGCACCGTCTGGAACGACGCGAACGACAACAAGATCTTCGACGTCGGCGAAGGCGTGCTCGCGGGCTGGACGGTCTTCCTCGACCAAAACCTCAACCACGTCATCGACGGCGGCGAAGTTTCGACCACCAGTAACGCCAGCGGCGTCTACACCTTCGGCGGGCTCGCGCCGGACACGTACTTCGTCACGACCGCGATCCCGGCCGGGTGGCAGCAGACGTTCCCGGGCGCGTCGGGACAAATCAGTTCCGCCGCCGCTGGACGTGGCGTAGTCGCCGCGCCGGCTGCGCAAGAGCACATCACGACCACCGGCTCGGACGAGCCGATCTTCCCGACCGGCAGCAGCGGCGGCGAGATCACGCCGTCCGATGCGCAGAGTAACCCGCTCATCCACCTCAACAACTTCCAGGCCGACCCGCGCTTCAACGCGATCGGCGGACAGGGCTTCTCCGTCGCGGTGCTCGACACCGGCATCAAGGCGAACCACGCCTTCTTCGGCCCCGACGCGAACGCGAACGGCGTCGCCGATCGCATCGTCTACCAGCAGGACTTCGCCGACGGCGACATGAACGCGAATGATGTCAACGGTCACGGCACCAACGTGGCGAGCATCGTCGGCAGCTCCGATTCGACGCACGGCGGGATGGCGCCGGCGGTCAATCTCATCGCGCTCAAGGTCTTCACCGACGCCGACGCCGGAAGCTTCAGCTTCGTCGAAGCCGCGCTCCAATGGTGCATCGCCCACGCCGCCGAATACAACCTCGCGGCCATCAACATGTCACTCGGTGACAACAAGAACTACATCGCCGCGACCACGTCTGCGTCGAACGGGATCAACGACGAACTGGCCGCGCTGGCCGGCATGAACGTGATGGTCGTCTCCGCCGCCGGGAACGATTACGCCACCTTCGGCAGCGCGCAGGGCGTCGCCTATCCGGCGGCGGATCCGAATGCCCTCGCGGTCAGCGCGGTCTTCGATGCGAACGTCGGCGGCCTGGGCTGGGGAAGCGGCGCCAGCGCAAGCTCGGACTTCACGACCGCCGCCGACCGCGTCACCAGCTTCTCGCAGCGCTCGACCACCCTCACCGACATCTTCGCGCCCGGCGCGCTCATCACCGGCGCGGGACTCGCCAGCACCACCGCGACGAGCACAATGGGCGGCACCAGCCAGGCGTCGCCGCACATCGCCGGTATCGCGGCCCTCGCACAGCAGCTTGCCATGCGCGACCTGCACCGGCGGCTGACGATGGCGGAGTTCAAGTCGCTGATGAACGCCAGCGGCTTCACGATCATCGATGGCGACGACGAGGATTATTCCGTCGTCAAGACCAACGCCACGTTCAAGCGCGTCGACGTGCAGGCGCTCGGCGAAGCGATCCGCGCGATGGCGACCAGTCCGTACACGCACACGGTCACGATCTCCCCCGGTGAAAATGCGGCCGGCATCAACTTCGGCAACAAGAGCACCGACATCACGCCGCCGACCGCGGACGTCGTCGATGTTTCGCCCGATCCGCGGCTCACGAGCGTCGGGACCGTCACGATCAATTTTTCTGAGCCGGTCACCGGCGTCGGCGCTTCCGATTTCAGCCTGACGCGCGACGGCGCGGCGATCGCGATCTCCGCCGCGCCGTTTTCGCAGGTGACGCCGTCGCAGTACACGATCGATCTGACTTCATTCACCGAGGCCGCGGGGAAATACATCCTCACGCTCAACGCGGGCGCCGCGGCCGGCATCAAGGACATGGCCGGCAACGATTTCGTCACGCCCGCCAGCGATGACTGGATTCGCAACGCGATCGATGGCACGGCGGGCAATGACACGATACGGCTTGTTCGCGCCGGCGGTGGGACCGCGGTCAACGTCTTCATCAACAACGCCACCGCCACGCCCAATTACGCCGTGAACATCGCCAATCTCGGGTCAAACGCCCTGCACGTGCAGGGCTTGGCGGGGAACGACACGATCAACATCGACTTCGCCAGCGGCGTCGCCGCTCCCAGCGCAGGGCTCAATATCAACGGCGGCGCGCACACGGCCGGCGATACGCTGATCATCACCGGCGCCGCCGCAAGCGAGACGGCGACCTTCAACACCACGAACTTCAACTTCGGCGCAACGACGATCACCTACGGCGCGACCGAAGCGTTCACTTTCAACGGCGGCGCGGGGAACGACACGCTGAACGTCAACGCCGGCACGTACAACTTCAACGCCGACGCCAGCCCCGGCACCGCCAACCTCGCGGTGACCGTCGCCGCGCCCGCGATCGCGCATTTCAACACCTCGCAGCACCTCGCAGGGCTGACGGTCAATGGCAGCGCCGATCTCACCGCCGGGCCGGCCAAGGTGCTGGTCACAAAGGCGCTCGCCGTTACTGGGAAGCTGAACCTGCGCAATCACGATCTGATCTACAACTACAGCGGCGCGACGCCGCTCGGCGCCCCAAGCGGCGGGATCTACAGCGGCGTGACCGGCATGATCCAGTCCGCGCACCACGCCGGCGCATGGGACGGCAACGGCATCACGACCACGGAAGCCGATGTGATCGCCGGCCTTACCACTCTCGGCGTCGCCGAAGCCGCCGCCGTCTTTGGCCTGGGCGCAGCCAGCACGGAAATCTTCGCCGGGGAGACCGTGGACGCGACGTGCGTGCTCATCAAGTACACCTACGCCGGCGACGCCAACATGGACGGCATCATCAGTGGTGACGATTACAGCTCGATCGACTTCAATGTCGGCACGACCGCCCACGGTTACTACAACGGCGACTTCAATTACGACGGGATCGTCAGCGGCGACGACTACAGCACGATCGATTTCAACTACGCGGCGCAGGGGTTGCCGCTCTGATCGCGACGATATCGGACCTCGTCCTTCTCGCATGATCCCGCGAGGCGGAACAGCTTCACATCCGCCGCGGTTCATCTCTCGCCCGCCGCAATTTTTTTGCGGCAAATGCAGATCGCGCTTTCGCGGGCGGCCGAACATGACGGCATGCGAGAGCTCGCGAATCAGTATTCCCGCCGCCGGATTTATCGGGCCAGTTGCTCGGCGCTCGAACTGCTCGAGGGCCGCACGCTCCTGTCGACGTACATGGTCACGAGCGTCAATGACGCCGGCACGGGCTCGCTTCGCCAAGCCATTCTCGACGCGAACGCGCACGCCGGCGCGGACACCGTCAAGTTCGCGATCGGCAGCGGCGCCAAGACGATCAATCTCGCCAAGGGGCTGCCCGCGCTGGGCGATCAGCTCACGCTCGACGCGACGTCGCAGCCCGGCTACGCGGGCAAGCCGCTGGTCACGCTCAACGGCGCGGCGGCCGGCGCGGCCATCGACGGGCTGAAAATCACCGGCAGCGGCGTGCAGGTCCGCGGGCTGGTGATCAACCGCTTCAGCGGCAGCGGCATCCTCGTGCTCGGCACCGGCTCCAATCGCATCGCGAACTGCTACATCGGCACCGACAGCGCCGGCTCATCCGCCTCGGCGAACGCGGCGCACGGCGTCCTGCTGCAATCGCCGAACAACACCGTCGGCGGCACGACCGCGGCGGACCGGAACGTCATTTCAGGCAACGGTTCCAGCGGCGTTTTCGTCTACACGAACGCCGCCACAGGCAACGCCATCCGCGGCAACTACATCGGCACCGACGCGAGCGGCGCGATGAAAATCGCCAACGCGAAGAATGGCGTTCAGATCAACGGCGCCGCGTCGAACATCATCGGCGGCATCACCGCGGGCGAGCGCAACGTCATCTCCGGCAACGCCCGCGACGGCGTCATCATTGTCAACGCCGGCTCGAAGCTGAACGTCGTCGTCGGCAACTTCATCGGCACCGATGCGACCGGCACGAAAGCGCTTGGCAACGGCTGGTACGGCATCGAAATCTCACAGCCGGAGAACGTCGTGGGCGGCGCGACCGCCGGCGCGGGCAACATCGTCTCCGCTAACAGCTACGGCGGCATCGTGCTCTACCAGGCGACGGCCTCCGGCAATCGCGTGCAGGGAAACTTCATCGGTACCGACGTCACCGGCACGAAGGACCTCGGCAACATCGGGCGCGGCGTCGAGTTCACCAACGGCGCGCACGACAATCGCGTTGGCGGCATCAAGTTCGCCGAGCGGAACGTCATCAGCGGCAACGACAACGGCGGCGTCGGCATCTACTCGGCGTCGAAGAACAACCTGCTCTACGGCAACTACATCGGCACCAACGCCGCCGGCAGCGCCGCGCTCGGCAACGCGAAGGCGGGCGTCATCGTCACCGACAGCGCCGGCACCAATTTCATTGGCGGCGCCTCCGTCGGCAACGTCATCAGCGGCAACAACCAGGGCGTCGTCCTCTCCGGCGGGACCGCACCGTCGATTGTGCAAGGCAACAAGATCGGCACCGACGTCACCGGCATGCGGAAGATCGCCAATACCACCGACGGCGTCTATGTCGGCTCGGCGCAGAACCAGATCGGCGGACGCGCGCGCGGCACGGGAAATCTCATCGCCGGCAATGGCGGCGACGGCATCCGCGTGAATAACTCCAGCGGAAACCTCATCAGCCGAAACGTCATCGGCGCCGATGGCACCGGCGCGAGCGCACTCGCCAACGCGAAAAACGGCATCCTGCTCGTCAACAGCAACGCCTCCTCCATTCGCGACAACACGATCGCCTTCAACGGCGGGCACGGCGTGCAGGTGGCGACCGGCAATGACAACGCCATCGTCTCCAACTCGATCCATTCCAACGTCGGCCTCGCGATCAACCTCGGCTGGGACGGCGCAAACAAGAACGACGCGACCGACAGCGACGCCGGCGCGAACGGACTACAGAACTATCCGATTGTGGCCAGCGCCGTGCGCACCGCGACGGGCACAATGCTCACCGGCACGATCACTAGCAAGGCAGGCACGACGCTTTATGTCGAGTTCTTCTCGGAAGGCGGTCGGACGTTGGTCGGCTCGGTTTCCGTAACGACGAATGCATCGGGCGTCGCGACCTTCTCGCTGCCGATCGCTCTCGTCCTGCCGGTCGGAACGTCGATCGTCTCGACGGCGACTTCGCCGACCGGCTCGACGAGTGAATTCTCGCCGGCCACTACTGTGAAATAATCCGCGGTTTCTACTTCGGCGCGACTTCGCCTATCGGCCGGACGTTTTTGCCGATCAAGTTGCGGCGCGAGTCGCCGAGATCGTCACGGGCGGATTCGATCATCGCCTGGAGCTTCTGCGCGACGTCCGGGTGATGCGCCAGCACCGATTTCTGCTCGCCCGGATCGTTCTCCAGGTCAAAGAGCGCGCGAGGAATCGCGGTGTCGGGATTCTCGAGCTTCACGTAATCGGAAAACTCCTCGCGCAGCAGCGTCGGCACTTTCAGCTTCCATTTCCCGCTCCGCACCGCCGCCAGCCGATTGCCGTTGTAATAAAAAAACGACTCGTGCGGCGACTTCGCGCCCTCTTTCGCGAACATCAGGTCGGAGATGTCCTTCCCGTCGATCTTGCGATCTTTCGGCAACTCGCCCCCCGCCAATTTCGCGAACGTCGGCAGAAAATCCATCTGCGTCGCAAGCTCGCCGCAGACGCTGCCCGCCGGGATCACCTGCGGCCAGCGCATGATGCACGGCACGCGCATGCCGCCTTCGTAAGCGCCGCCCTTGCCGCCGCGGAACGGCGTGGCATTGCCGCCGTGCTCGCCTTTGATGAGCCACGGGCCGTTGTCGCTGCTGAAGATGACGAGTGTGTTGTCGTCGAGCTTGAGCTCCGCGATGAGGTCCAGGATCTTTCCGGTGCTGTCATCAATCGATTCGATCGCGTCGCCATACAACCCGCCGGCGGATTTTCCGCGGAAGCGCTCAGCGACCGCGAGCGGCACGTGCGGCATCAGGTGGGCGAGATAGAGGAAGAACGGTTTATCTTTGTTGTCTCGGATGAACTTGAGAGACTCATCGGTGAAGCGGTCGGTGAACGTCGTGTGGTCCGCCTTCTCGTCGAGGAATTCATAGTCGCGGACGAAACCGACGCCCGGGGTGTCGTTCGTGTAGACGGTGCCGAAGAAAGAATCGAACCCGTGATCGAGTGGCATGAACGGCTTTCGATCGCCGAGGTGCCACTTCCCGACGATCGCGGTCGCGTAGCCGCGCGCTTTCAGAATTTCCGCGATCGTCGTCTCATCCGGATTCAGCCCGAACCGCGCACCCGGATAGAGCACGCGCGTCTGCCACGCCTTCCCACCCGGCACCGGCGGAATCTCACCGATGCCGATGCGCTGCGGATAGCACCCGGTGAGCATCCCCGCCCGCGACGGCGTGCAAACGCTGGCGGCCGCGTAAAAGTCAGTGAAGCGAACTCCCTCCGCCGCCATGCGATCGATCCGCGGCGTCTTGATTCGCTTGGAGCCGTAACAACCAAGGTCGGCGTAGCCCTGGTCGTCGGTGTAGATGAGGACGATGTTCGGCGCGGCGGCGAACGAGAAGGACTGGATCAGGCAGATGAGGCAGAAGACGAGAGGCAGGCGGGATGTCATGGAACGCTCACTCAACGTCTTCCGGGTTTTCGGCTGCCGTTGCGCAACGGCTCCATCGAAACGATGTGACGCAGGTTCAGAACGTGATGTCCTTCTTCCTCACGAGCATAGATGATGGCCATGTCTCCGCGCGGTGAAATCATGACGAAGTCAGGATGTTCAATCGTGAACGTATCGCCGTCGGTCGTCTTAATCCGGAATTTCGCAAACGGCTGCGCGTGCATCAACTTTCGCAGCTCTACCGTCACGCCAATTTCCCGGTTCTTTCTTTCCGCCATGACGTTTACTCCCCCGGAATATAACTAATCACACCCTCAAACGGCGAGCTCGCCGTTGCATATCGCTTCTTCGGGATGCGTCCCGCCTGGTAACTCAGCCGCCCCGCTTCGAGGGCGTGCTTCATCGCGATGGCCATCTTCACCGGGTCCTTCGCGTGCGCGATTCCGGTGTTCAGCAG
Organism: Phycisphaerales bacterium; assembly: GCA_034666045.1. Taxonomy (GTDB): domain Bacteria; phylum Planctomycetota; class Phycisphaerae; order Tepidisphaerales; family Tepidisphaeraceae; genus JAICTV01. The sequence continues at coordinate 18,734 of JAXDMN010000294.1, forward strand.
CACGCCGTCCGCGCCGAGCTCCATCGCAATCGTCGTATCGGACGCGGTGCCGACGCCGGCGTCGACGATGACCGGATAACTCGCGTCGCCCTCCTTAAGCAGTTCCAGGCACAGCGAGATGTTGAGCGGATTCAGCACGCCCTGCCCACTGCCGATCGGCGAACCGGCCGGCATGACCGATGCCGCGCCAGCTTCCTTGATGCGCACGGCGCTGCGCGGGTCATCGCTCGTGTACGCGAGGACCGTAAAACCTTCTTTCACGAGTTCGCGCGTCGCTTCGATCGTGCCGACCGGATCCGGCAGCAGCGTTTTCTTGTCGCCGAGCACTTCGAGCTTTACCCAACCCGCGCCTTTGTTTCCCTGCTTCTCCAGCAGATCGCGGCCAAGCAGCGCGACGCGGATCGCATCCTCCGCGCTGAAGCAACCGGCCGTGTTCGGCAGGATCACGTACTTCGACAAATCGAGAAAATCGAGCAGCGATCGCCCCTGCGCATCAACCAGCCGCTCGCGACGCACGGCGACCGTCACCACCTGGCAGCCGCTCGCTTCGAGCGCGCGCTGCATCACCTCGTAGTCCTTGTATTTTCCCGTGCCAACGAACAGGCGGTTCGTCAGGCTGAAATCCTTGATGCGAAAGACGTCCATGCCGCAATTGTAGCTTGAAGCGACGCGAGCGGCGCATGAATGCTTCACCCGCCGCCGACGAAGGTGACGATTTCGACTTCGTCGCCCGCTTTCAGCACCGTGTCGTACTTCTCCGTGCGGATCAGCCGGCGATTGAGTTCGACCGCGACTTTTTGCGGCGTCAGGTTGTGCTGCTCGATGAACTGCGTCACGGTGGTGCCGTCGGCGATATCGCGGTCCTGGCCGTTTACTTTGATCGTCACGATTTGGATTTTACGATGACGGGCCGCGCAGGGCGACGTGGAAGTAGATGATCGCAGCGCCGAGCAGCGCGAGAACGATCCCGACCCACGCCTGCACGCGCTGGGCGACGAGCGCGTTCGGCAGCGGGCGCGGCTCTCGACGCATCTGCCAGAGGACGATGATCCCGAGGAACATCGCGATCGTGCTGCCATAGATCGGGAGCGGGATGAATTTATCCGCGAACGAATAGGGACGGAGATGCTGCAACTCGGCGCGCGGATCGCGGCTGCCGGGAAGGAACGGAAAGACTGCGGACATGATCAGCGTCAGCAATCCGAGCCACGCGGACGCGAGCGCGACCCACGGCGGCGCGAGACGCGGACTTGGCGGCGGATCAGGGTTAAGGGGAGGGAGATCGTTGGATTCAGCCACGACGCAAGAGAATAAGCGACCGGTCGATTGTTTACTGCCTGACCGGCGCCGACGTCGGCGCGCGTTGCATGATTGCGGCGCGGTAGATTCCCTTGAGCGGCTCCGATGACATGTTCAATCCACCCGCGGATTCGATGCTGAGGGTGTAGAGCTTGTCGGTTTGAAACGGGCCCCAGACGCCATGGCCGCCCAGGGCGCGGACGCCTTTGGATTTGCGGTAGTTCTCGTCGTCGTACAGCTTCCAAAAATCATTCCAAAGCTTCAACTCGAAGTCGCTCACGACCGGATCCGCGCCGCGATAGACCTCCGGGATCTTCCCCGGCGGGTCGATCATCGCCGCCTCGGACGGGCTCTGGTTGTCGCCATAGATTTTCGTGAAGAGCGCGATGCTGTGCCCGCGGAGCGCATCGCTTGCGGCGACGTAGTCATGGTCAAACTTGATGACCATTGCGTCGATGTGGGCCGTGTTGCCCTGGATGGTAAAACTCTTCGCCGGCAGCGGGTTGTTCTGCTTGTCGTACTCGACGAACAGCAACGTCGTCTCAAGGACGCCCTGCTCGTTCTTCTCCTGGCGGCTGACGAGGACATCGGCGACGCGTTTTTCGTGCTCGAGGCGCGTGACGACTTCCTCGAGCTGGCGTTTTTCGTCCTGGAGCTGCTCGATCTTTTTCTCGCTCGAGACGGAGTGCTGGTAGTAGACCACGCCGACGGACGCGACGAGGAGGAGAAACGTGAGGCCGAAGATTTTCGCGAGGGGGCGCAGCATCGGTTACTTGTGTTATCGGCACCGGCGTGGCGGGGGCATCAGGGGGATCCTCGGCTGACGTCGTCCCGACCCAAAAACACGGGTGGGACTTCGTCCCGACCGTTACGCGCACAAACTACTGCTTCGGTGCATCGCTCGGTTTAGGCGCGTCCTTCATGGGCGTGGGGCGAGACAGGTCGACATTGGCCCACTTCTTCTGCAGCGTCGCGGCGTCGGTCGGCAGTACGGTGATCTTGGAATCGCGGTTCACGCTGCCGAGATACTTGTTCGTCGCCGGGTCGACATAGTGGATCGTCGCCGACCCTTCGAGGCCAAGGCGGTCGGTGATCGGGACGGCGCGGACGCGTTCGCCGCCGAGATCGACCTCCTGCTCGGTCCCAACGTCGACATAACGCATCATCACCTCACGCCGGTCGCCGACGTAGGTGGCGAACAGGAACGTCTTGGGCTCGCGCAGCGGCAGCAGGCGCGGAAGCATGTGCCCGATCGCCTGCGGGATGTAGAACGGCGGCAGCGTGCGTTTCACCGGCTCGGCCGTCGCGCTCTTCGCGACTGTCTGGACGTCGAGCTCGTAGGTGTCGTAGATGCTCACTTTCGGATCCTTCGAGACTTCAGGGGACGAGGCGGCGGCGGGGATGGGTGCGCCGATGTCGGCCTGGCGGCGGGTGCGACGATCGCTCGATCCGATCTCCGTCAACTGGTCGTTCGTCTTGGTCTTCTTGTTCTGCATAAACACGAGGTTCGACCAGTTCTCGTGCCGCCGATCGCCGGTAACGAGGTACCACGTCTCGCCGTCCACTTGCATATTCGCATCAGGATACGAGCGCGAGCGGATGCCGATCTTGATTCCCTCCGCGCCGCCGGCGGCGTCCGGCTCTTCGACCATGTACGTGTAGCCGATGTCCTTGCCGTCCTGGATCAGGCGCATCCACTGCTCGGCGACGAGGGTGTCGCGCAGCTTCTTCGGCGTGAGCGTGGTGAAGAATGCGCGCGTGCGGAAGAGACGCT
>JAXDMN010000295.1:0-11654 GCA_034666045.1 Phycisphaerales bacterium
AGGAGCGCGAGGATGTGTAGGGGGCGGCTGTACATCTTCTTAAAACGGGTGGGCCTTCGGCCCGACCGCTACGCGCGCGAGACGGACGTTAGTGCTTGACGACGAAGGTTTCCTGTCCTTCCACGTACCTTGTTTGCGCCAGCCAGTCTTCTTCGACCAGCGGATTGCTGTATTCGTACGGCCCGTGATGCACGACCGGCACCTTGGCGAAGTTGCCGTGCGGCGGCGGGCTCGTGGTGTCGTTCCATTCCAGCGTCGTCGCGTCCCATGGATTACTAGGCGCTTTCTTGCCCCAAAACCAGGAACCGATGAAATTGATCATGAACAGGATCTGCGTCAGGCCCAGGCCGAAGGCGCACATCGTGATGAAGACGTTCATCGGCTTGAAATGCGCGTAAGTGCCGTAGTTCATGTAGTCAGCGATGCGGCGCGGGAAGCCGGCGATGCCGAGGATGTGCATCGCGAAGAACGTCCCGTTGAAGAAGATGAAGCTGAGCCAGAAGTGAATTTTCCCGAGCGTCTCGCTCATCATCCGCCCGAACATCTTCGGGTACCAGAAATAGATCGCGCCCCAGATGCCGAACATCGATCCGCCGAACAGCACGTAGTGGATATGCGCGACGATGAAGTACGTGTCGTGGATGTGCACGTCGACGGCCGTCGAGGCCATGAAGATGCCGGACAAGCCGCCGATGACGAACATCGCGACGAACGCGATCGCATTCCACATCGCCGCGGTGAAGCGGATGTTTCCGCCCCACAGGGTTCCTAACCAGTTGAATGTTTTGATCGCGCTCGGGACGGCGATGAAGATCGTCGAGACGGCGAAGGTGGTGCCGAGCGTCGGGTTCATGCCGGACTGGAACATGTGATGCGCCCAGACGATGAACCCGAGGAAGGCGATCCCCGCCATCGCGTAGACCATCGGGCGATAGCCGAAGATCGGCTTGCGCGAGAAGACCGACAGTATGTCGCTGACCATGCCCATCGCGGGCAGGATCATGATGTAGACGGCCGGGTGCGAATAGAACCAGAACAGATGCTGGTGCAGGATCGGATATCCGCCGCCGGAGTTCGTGCCGCGGCCGGTGAACCCGACGCCCTGGTCAATCCAGTTGTAGGGGGTAAAGAAGCTGGCCATGCGCGCACTGGAGCCGGCAATCTCCGCGGCGACGTGCTGGTGCTCGATCAGGTTCATCAGCAGCGTCGCGGCGAGCACCGGCGTCGCCAGCAGCACGAGCAGCGAGGTGATGAACAGCGACCAGACGCTCAGCGGCATGCGGAACATCGTCATGCCCGGGCAGCGCAGCTTGATGATCGTCGTCAGGTAATTGACCGCGCCCATCAAGCTGGAGAAGCCGAGCCAGAACAGGCTGAAGAACCAGCAGCTTTGCCCGTCGAAGCAGAACATCTGTACGCCGCGCACGCTGATCCACGCGCCGATCGCCGAGAGCATGACCGAGACGATGGCGTTCGCCACCTTGTGACCGACGTGAATGTAGTACGCGCAGATGTAGGCGAAGAAGAGGAAGAAGGCGATGTAGTTGGTCAGCACCGCGATCATCGGCCAGGTGCTGCCGGTGGGGCGGAGGAAGTTGGCGGCGAACGCGCCGACGCCGGAGTTCTGCGACAGCGCGCTCAGCGGCGGATAGCTGGTCCATCCCGCGGCTGCTGCGCCGCCGGCGAGGACGAAGCCGGTAAGCATCACCGTGCCCGCGGGCAGCGCCGACCAGAACGCCAGGCCGTTCAAAAACGGAAACGCCATGTCGCCGGCGCCGATTTTAAGCGGGATCAGGTAGTTGCCGAACGTCCCGACCAGCAGCGGGATGATCACGAAAAAGATCATGATCGTCGCGTGCATCGAGAAGACCATGGTGTAGAAGTCCGGCGGCATGCCGCCTTTCCAGCCCATGAGCGATGACAGGATCGGCACGTCTTTCCCCTGGAAGGCGAGCTGCCAGCGGATCAGCATCGCCAGCAGACCGCCGACCAGCATGAAGAACAGTCCCATGAAGAGGAACTGGATGCCGATGATCTTGTGGTCGGCGGAGAAGATGTATTTTTTGAGGAAGCCGAGTTCCTCGTGACCATGCGCGTGATCGTGCGCGTGGTCATGACCGTGAGCGCCGGCGAGGGGATGTGGAATTGCGGTCATAAAGAATCTCTCTGAAACTCAATTGGACGCGCGCTTATTTGGCGAGCGCGATATTGTTCGGCTGCGTGGTCGGGGCGGTCGGCGCGGTCGGACGGGCGCCGCCCTGGAATTTCTGGCGGTATTCTTCCGACTCGAGCACGAACACGCGGGCGGTCATCGTGTTATGGCCCATGCCGCAGAGCTCTTCGCAGATCAGTTCCCAATAGCCCGGCTCATAGGCGGCGACTTCGGTCACGCCCGCCTTCTTGAGCTGCTCGACGCGCTGCGGGGTGAGCGGCTGCTGGTTGCGAATGATGGTTTTCGGCTTCGCCGCCTTGGCGTCCTCGGCGTAGAGGTATTCGTCCTTCTTCGGGTCCTTCACGGCGCCGGGCGTGTCCTTGTTGATCACGACGTTTATTTCCAGCGGCGGCCCGGGCCGGGCGAAGATTTTTTCCAGCTCCTCGATCTTGTACTGGCGGCGCGAGACCAACTCGCGCTCCTTGCTGGTCATGGTGGCGGTGAAGACGATCCGGCCGCGCATGCCCGGCACCGCGTCGAGCTTCACGCGGTGATTCGGCAGGAAGAAGCTGTGAATGACGTCGCGGCTGCTGAGCTGAATCTCGGTCGGGCGGTCGGCGGGAATCACCAGCTCGCGCGCCAGCGCGCCCTGCCAGTCGTCGTCCTTGCCGTCCGGATCGTCGAGATCCTTGCCGAGATGGTTCACCGTGTCGATGTAGCTGTTGATCGCCTTGACGGCGTCGGCGTACTTAAGCTGCGACGGGCCGGCGACGCCGGAGAATTTTATGCCGCCGGGCCATTTCAGGTCGGTCGGCTTGGGGAACATCATGTAGCGCCCGAGCTTGTTGTCCGGGCCGGGGTAAACCACGTTCCACTTGAACTGCTGCCCGATGACGAGGATGGTCGCCTTGTCCGGGTTGGCGGCTTCGGGGTTGAAGCGGAGGCGGTCCCAGACGCCCTTGTTGGCGATCGCCAGCCCTGCCAGGATCAGCGCGGGCGCCAGCGTCCACGCCATCTCGAGCCGCGTGTTGCCGTGGATGAAGACCGCCTTTTTCTTGTCCGGGCGATGGCGGTACTTGATGAGGAAGACGATCAGCGCGAGCTCGACGACGACGAACGTCACCATCGTGATCCAGAAGGTGACGTCGAAGAGCGCGTCGATGCCGTGGCCGTGCGTGGAGCGGTCCGGCGGCAGCCACCAATCGCCCCAGCCGCCGCGCAGGTCCGCCGCAAGCGCGGGCACGCCGGTTAAGAGTACAACGAACAACGCGACGGCCAACGAACCAACCGACAGAGCGGATTTAGATCGAATCACCGACACGTCTCCTGCTGATATGAACAGCGGCCCTGCTGCGAAGTGGACATGCTGGCGAAATTCACGTTTTGGTCAAGAAGGGCGGGCCGCTATTCACAGCCCGCCCTCCGGGATTTCCCTTAGTTCCTCATGCGGTTATTCCGCGGACGAGGGAGTAACGCCGATTACTTCTGCGCGACTTTCTCCAGCCGTGGCGCGCCGGTCTTGCATGCCGGGCACGATGCGCCTTCAGCTTTCTTATTATCAGACGCCAGAATCACCTTCGCCGCATCGGCGGGCTCGGCGGCGGCGGCGGCATCGGCTTTGAACTTGTGGTCTTTCTCTGCCTTGCCGCCCTTGACCTCGATCTTCTCTTCGGTCGGCGTCTCCGACGCGAACTTCTCGTGCCAGAACGTCAGCGTGTATTCGCCGTCCGGCAGGCCCTTCGTGTCGATCTCGTAGGTGCCGTCTTCTTTCGTCACCGCGAAGAACGGGTGCTCGAACACGCCGATGTATGCGCTCATCCACGGATGCACGTCGCACTTCACGCGGAAGTATTCCGCGGCCTTGGGGGCGTCGGCGCCGAGCTTGCGACCCGGGTCCTTAGTCGGCTGGCCGAAGTTGAACGGCGGATTCGTCGTCGACAGCGCGTGAACGTTGTGCAGGAACGGATCGTCGTTCTTCACGACCATCTCCTGCCCGGCCATCAGCGCGAGCACGTGCGGCTCGTACATGCAGCCCTTCTGATCCAGCACCGCCGGCTCGGAGGGCGCTTCGCCCGGCAGGTCTTTGCCTTCTTCTTTCTTGATCGAGACGATGACGTTGGCGAGGTTGCCCTTGTCATCCGCGACGACGGTTTGCTCGGTAACGGGATCGGCGTGCTGCGTGGCGCACTCCTTCACCGCCGACATGTCGATCTCTTTCATCTCCGGCGCTTTGCCGTCCAGGGTGACTTTTCCCTTGATCTCGGCGAAGGCGAATGACGACACCGCCATGGCCAGGGCGGCGGCGGCGATTGCTGCGTGACGCTTCATGGTGCTTCTCCTCTGTGCGAAGGCATTTTCTTGATGAACGCGTCGCCGCGCGGAAGACCATCTTTCGCACGAACGCGTTCGACCACTCCCGGAAAAAGACCCCTCCAACCGGCAGGGGGATAGCGTGCGATTCTAGAGGCCGTGACCTGCCTTACAACGGTGATTTGCCTGCGGCCGATTGTCGCAGGGGTCGTTTTTCGCCATGCATCGAGTCATGGCGCTGCGAATTTGATCTGGATCTCCGTGGGTTTACCCGCTTCGACTTTCACCGGGATTTCCTGCGTCCCCAGCCGCTCGTGCCACGCCCTGAGCGTGTATTCGCCCGGCGGCAATTTCTTGATTGCGAACGAGCCGTCGTCGCCGCTGACGGCGAAGAACGGATTGTCCACGCCGACCACGTACGCGCTCATCCACGGGTGCACGTCGCACTTCACGCGGAAGGCCTCCGGCGTCTTGAGCGGCTCGATCGGCGATTCGGCGACGTTCGGCTGGCCGAAGTTGAACGGCACGTTCTCGCTCGCCAGCGCGTGAACGTTGTGCAGGAACGCGTCGGAATTTTTCACGACAATCTTCTGCCCGACCATCACCGCCAGCACGTGCGGGAGATACTGGCAACCCTTCTGGTTCAGCACCGCCGCTTCAGCCGGTGGATCGTAATTCTGCTGCGGCAGTCCCGCGCTGATCGTGAGCGCGACGTTCTTCAACTGGTTCTTCTCCCCGACGACGATCGTTTCTTCCGTCGGGGGATCCGCATGCTGATTGGCGCACGCGGGATCAGCCATGTTGATGACATCCATCACCGGCGCGGTGCCTTCCAGAAGGACGACGCCCCTGATGCTGACGTCACCCGCCGCCGCCGCACCCGGAGTCGATTGCGCCTTCGCTTCGGTCTTCTTCACTTCTGGTTTCGGTGTCGCACTCTTCTCCACCGGTTTCATTTCAACAGGAGGCTTCACCGGCGCTGCTGGAGCTTCCGTTGCTTTCCCCTTCGTCGCATCGCCGGGGAGGAATGGTTGCGTCGGTGTCGCGGGCGGCGTCGGCGCGACACCCTTCGCCGGATCGCGCTGCTGCACTTCCTTTGTCGGCGGCGGCGCATCCGCGGGCTGAATCCCGGTGTGCCCGCGCACGCCGGCGGCGTAGATGAAATCGAGCAGCAGCGCCGCCTGCTCGTCCGCCGTCTTGCCGTAATCCGCCTCGACCTGATCCGCAGGACGCAGCGTCGACTGCGCGCGAGCCCAGCTTTGCCCGCGCGGATCGAAGACCGGCTTGCCGGTGAAGAACGGCGGCATCGCGGTCTGCAACTGGATGATGTCCGGCTCCTGCACCCAATGGCGAATCCACCGCCGCTGCAAGCGCCGATGCGCCAGCGTCAGGTTCGGCGCCGTCGGGTTCTTCTGCGCCCCGGCCACGCTGCCGTCCCCGAGCACGTGACACTTCAGGCATTGCATCTCGTAGAAAAGCGCTTCGCCTTTCTTGAACCGCTCGGCCGTCATGTCCGGCCGCGGCGTGTCGACGAACGGGTAGGGCGCGTCGAACAGGTGGCGGACGAACTCCGCCTCCATCAGCAGCAGCCGATGCGAGTTGCGGATGGCGTCCGGACCTTGCTTGGTCGCGTCGAACTGAATATCGCGCATGAATCCGCCGCCCAGCGCCCAGCGCCGCAGGCTCTCCGCCGCCAGCGCGAACTCCGGACGCAGGAACCAGTCATCGCCCGGCCAGGCGATGGCGGCGGGGATTTGATTCGCCGACAGCGACTTGATCGAGTCCTGCAAGCGCGTGCTGATCGGTTTGGTCGTCGGGCTCGCGGGATCGTTGAGCTTCTGCGCCGTCGCGATCGCGTCCGCCTGCTTCAGCACGTCGGCGGCGGGGGCATATTGCTTGTCGGCGATCAGCGCGCCGGCTTTGTCGACGAGGCTCGCGACCAGGATGCGCGCGTGCTCGGCCGGCAGCGTCGTCGGGTTCTTCGGCGGATCGACCTTCACCTTCAGCGCGGCCTCACGCTTCGTCTGCACGTATTTCTGCACGACGTCGAGCCGCTCCTTCAGCCCGGCCGATTCCTTGCGCGATTCCGCGTTGAAATAAGCCGCGATCGCGGTCGCCTCGTCGTCGTTGATATAAAAACTCGGCATGCGGATGCCGGGCTTGCTCTCCGGCGGCATGAACAGCAGCGGTCGCAGCGGCTCGACGTTCTTCAGGAAGTTGAACAGCCACGTGTGCTGGATTTTATTGCCTTCGCCGCGAAGCGACGGCGGGGCCTTGGTCGTGATCTCGTCCGGCTTGAAAAACTGCTGGACGGACGGCGCGTTCCCGTCGACGACATGGCAGCCGACGCAGTTGAACTTCTGCACGAGCTGCCGCCCGCGCGCGATGCGCTGCGATTCTTCGTTGACCGTCTGCGTCTTGAGCTTGTGGCTGATCAGGCGGTCGCGATTCGAGATCACCCACGTGACGATCGCGTCGATCTCCTCATCGTTCAGGTAGAACGTCGGCATCTTCAGCTTGTCGTACGGCTTGCCGGGATCGTTCGCGGCCGGGTTCGGATCGAGCAGCACTTTGCCGCGATCGTACGCGCGTGTGTTCTTCAATTTCTGCGTCAGCCAGCCGGTGCGCGAGTGCCCAACGTGCGGCCAGGCGACGTTCACCTTCTCGGCGGCGTGGCCGGTCTCAAAATTCGCGCGGTACTCCGGGCTCGTGAGGTTCGCCGCCCGCTCGCTCAGGCCGTTGACCATCTCGATCTCGTGCGTCTTCGGCAACTCCGCCGCCTTGTGGTGATCGAGATAGCCGAAATCGAGCTTGTCCAGACCTTTTTGTCCCCAGTCGGACAAGTTCGCGCACGGCGAGGACATTTGCTCGGCGCCGTTGATCGCATGGCAGCTCATGCAGCCGTAGTGGCTAATGAGCTTTTTGCCGAGGAAGACCATGCGCTGCTCATCCTTCGACATCTTCCCCGCGCGTTCCTTCGCGACCTCCAGCGGGGTGTGCGCGGTGGTCAGCGCATCGGTCGCCAGCGCGAGCAGCTCTGCGTCTTCGTCCGCCTTCTTCGTCGCGGTCTGCGCACTGAAGCGGCTGCGCAGGAAGAGCGACGCGAGCTCGATGAGCTTCTTCGAATCCGGCTCGGTCAGCTCCGCGCGCCACGGATCGTCCGGCTTGTCGTTCGTGCGCTTCTGCGCGAGCAGATATTCGACGAGATCGAGCGCCTGCTGATCGCTCAGACGGAGGTTCGGCATCACCGTGTATTCGCTGTAATGCCGCGGACTCTTCACCCAGTCGAACAGCCACTGCCGCGCCGCTTTTTCATCGTGGCCGGCGGTCAGCTTCGTGCCGATGCCGCTTAATTCCGGGCCATGGTGCTGGAAGATCGGCTTCGTCGAGTTGTCCGGATATCGCGCGATTTCGCCGGTGTAGGAAGGCGCGAGGTTCTCACTGAGATAGAGCTGCCGCTCGTTGTACGACATGTGATCGTACATCTCGGTCGCTCGCGCGGTGACGGCCTTCGCATCCGCGGGTTTGCCGAGCTCCGCCTCCATCTGCCGCGCGAGTTTTCCGGACTTCACGAGATCGGTGACCAACCATTTTTCCCCGATGGTGACCGGCTTCTTGTTCCGCGTGTCGCCGCTGGGGTCGTTCAGGTTCGTGTGACACCCTTGGCAGCCGATGCTCGTGAAAATCGTGCGCCCGGCTTCGACGGAACCCTTTCCGCCCGCGGGAATCGGATTTCCCGCCGGCAGCGGACCGACCGCCACTTGCGTCTTTGCATTCGCGTCCGCCGACGCGACCGCGCTCTTTTCGCCGGTCTGCGGATGGCTCGTCGCGGTCTGGAAAAGATATTCCGTGATCGCGCGCGCCTCCTGGCGCGTGCGCTTGATCTCTTCATCGCTCGAGTTGTTCTCGAGCATGAAGAAGTGCGGCATCTTCGTGCTCGGGCGGAACGCCTTCGGGGCCCAGATCCACGTGTTCACGTACGCCTTCGACAGCTTCACGTTCACGTTGCGCAGATCGGTGCCGACCTTGCGCTGCCCGTTGGCGGTGATGAGGCGCAGGTCGCTGGCGTTCTCCGGCGGACTTTCCGGCGGGATCGTGTCCATCTGATGGCAATTCGCGCATCCCTGATGGATGAAGAGCGAGCGGCCCTGGAAAACCTTCGGGGCCTCTTCCTTGATCGAGTTCACGTCGTTGTGGCAGCGCACGCAGTTCGCCTGCAAATAGCGCGGCGGACGCATCGGCCAATCCCACTCGTGGTAGACCAGCGAGAACGATCGCGGCGCGGTCGGCTCGTAATACTCCATCCACTGCCGCATCTGCGGCACCGCGCGGCCCGTCTGACCGGTAAGCGGATTGATATACGCGAGCGGCGGTGTCGCATGGGCGGCGTCGGGATCGGTGGCGGCGATCGGCGCGGCGTGTTTGCGTGCGGCGGTTACAGGCTGCGTTGCGGGCGTGGTTGTTGCGTGGCCGGCCGCGGCATGAAGTGCCGCGTCTTGGCCTGGAATTGCGAGATGGACGTCGGCGACTCGGGTTGGGGCGATTTCGTCTTCGCGCCAGACCGCCGCCAGCATGCTCGACAGATCTTCGCCGTGATGCTCCTCGGCAACCTTGCTGGTGTCGAGCTGTTCCGGCAGCACCGGCTCGCCAGACTTCTGGTCGACCCAGATCGGCCGGGCGGTATGCGCGGTGAGGACGAAATGCGTCTCGAGCCCCGAGCCGTCGTGGCAGCTCGTGCAGCCGATGGCTTCCACGTTGTGCTTCGAGTCGACGTCGACGTACAGGTCAAGCCGCGGATGCGCCAGCATGACCGGCGACGAATCGAGCTGCTTGAGACCCTGCTGCTTGCGCGCGACGTTCGCCTCGGCGATCATCGCGCGGCGGTAGCGGTCGTTCAGCAGCTTGAGTTTTTCCGGTAGCAGGGCGGCGCTGACGGCCGGCTTGAGGTCCTCGACATACTTCATCGCCGGCGTGCGCAGCGGCGCGAGATCTTTGTCGGTGAGGCCTTCCTTCAACGTCACCTTCACGCGGCCGTTCGTCGATTTCGTCGGCGGCTTGGCGCCGTTGCCGATGTACGTCTTGAGCAGCTCGGCGATGACTAGATCGCGCGTGCGCTGATCGAGACCGCCATCCGCCGCGTCGCCGGCGTACTTAAACGCGCTGACCGGTTTGCCGTCAACGGTGACGGTCGCCGTCTTGCCGATGCTCGCCGCCAGCGTCGTAATCCGCCCCATGCTCGCCGGTCGCTTGATCAGCTCGGGCGTGATCGTCGCGGCGTAGAGATGCCAGAATTCCGGCATCGCCACCGCGCCCGGCGCGGCGCGCGTTGCGATCGCATCGGCGGCCCGCCCGGTCGACGTGGGCGGCAGCGGATAATCGCGGCTCGCGGCGATCTGCTCTTCGAGATACGCCAGCACTTTCGATTCGGCGAAGTCCTTGTTGTCGATGTTGACGTGGCAGGTCATGCAGCGGTCGATCGTCTCGACCTCCTTCACGCCGCCCAGGCTGGTGCGCACGTCCTGCAGCACGACGAACTTCGGACGCGTCACCGGGTTGATGAACTGCATCAACGGCGTCTCGCGCATGTGATTGCTGAGACTCGGAATCAGCCCGGTCGGTACGAGCGCCGCCCGCTTTTTCTTCAGCGCTTCGACGTCCGCCTGGAGCTTGGTAATCTTTTTCGAGACGTCGGTAAGCGGGGCGGTGTAGTTCGTCAGGTCCAGCCGCGCCTGCGTCACCTGGTCCTTCTTCGCCGCCATCGCTTCAGTTTGTTCCGCGAGCTTTTTTCGCGGCTCCTGGAGCTTTTGATTCAGATGGCGGACGCGTTCCTGATCGCCGGCGGTGATCGCATCCTGAAGCTGTGATTCCGACACGCCCACTTCCGCCTTCAGCGTGTTCAGCGCGAACTCCATGTTCGACTGATCGCTCTCGAGCTTGCGGAGGACGGCGGTGCGCTTCTTGGTCTCCGGCGCGTCCGGGCCATAGATCGGCACGAGCCGCTTCTGCTCTTCCCGCAGCGCCGCGATGTCGGCTTCTTTTTCAGGCGTGAGATCGCGCTCGATCTTTTCGTCGACCAGCGCGGCCTGCCAGACGTTCGCCTGCCGCTGCGGCTCGCGCCACGCCTGGAAGAAGTCCTGGCACGTCGCCCACACGAGCGTGAGCATCATGACGACCGCGGAGGCGGCGAACCAGATGTTGAGGCGTTTGATGTTCCAGTACGTGTCGGTAGGGATGGGCATACTGAAAACTTCCCGGCGCGCGTCAAAGTTTTAAGCTTGCTACCGAAGCAAAATCGAAAGGCGGCGCGACTATACGGGAGGCATCTAACGCTCGCAAGCATCAGGTGGCGTCAAAGCTTGCGAGCGAATTCGCCCCGCGCCTTCGCGCCACGCAAGGTCCAATAAACGCCGCGCGCCTTGGTGGGCAATCTATCGACGAAATAATTACCGGGCTTCGTGTCGATAGCGGTCAAATGAAGTCGAACAAGCTTTTCGCCGTCGTTGCCGTCGCCGCGCTTGCTCTTGCCGGATGCAAGCACAACAAGCCGGAGCAGGAGACATCGCGCTCGAAGTACAGCCTGCTGAACGGCTCGACCCACGGCAACGACGCCACCGCCACCAACGACGGCCCGGAGCCGACGCTCAACGTCGACACGCGCTTCGCCGCCGGTCGGTTGGCCGAAACGCAGGGACGCTACGACTCCGCCGCCGAGCAGTATGAGCAGGCGTTGCAGCTCAAGCCGGATCACGTCGCGTCGCTGTATCGCCTGGGGATCGTCCACACGCGAACTCGTCACTTCGACACCGCCGCCACCATCTGGCGGCGGTATATCAAGGCGACCGGAGACATCGCCTCCGGCTACAGCAATCTCGGCTTCTGCTACGAAATGGCCGGCGACACGCGCAGCGCGGAGAACGCATATAAGGAAGGTATCGAGCGCGATCCCAACTGCATGCCGTGCCGCACCAACTACGGCCTGATGCTCGCGCGCAACAACCGCATCCCGGAAGCGAAAACCCAACTGTCGGCGGCCCTGAAACCCGACGAAGTCGCCTACAACCTCGCCGCCGTCTACGAACAGAAGGGCGCCATCGTGGAAGCGCGGCAGGAACTGAAAAAGGCGATCGAAATCAACCCGAACAACCGGGAAGCGCAGACGCGGCTGGCAAATTTGCCGCTGGATTGAGCGAGA
>JAXDMN010000296.1:0-4791 GCA_034666045.1 Phycisphaerales bacterium
GGTTGCAGCGCTGTGGTAGAGCGGGGGCACGACAAACGTCGTCGTGAATGCGATCGAGCCGGCCGCGGCGCGCATCTGCTCGGCGCTGGGCGGCTGCGCGATCGCGTCATGGCCGTTCGGCAGCGCCGCCCAGTATTTCCACAGCGGCGGATTCTCCGGATCGAGCCGAAAATCCCCGCGATGCCACTGCTCCCACGCCGCCAGCACGTGCAGCGGCTCATCGTAGGTGGCGCTCTTTCCCCGGGCCGCCGCAAACGCCACCGCGCCGAACAACGCCAGCAGCAGCGAGCAGGCCACGACGGTGCGCCTTCGATTCACGTGAGCGACCTGCGCCATGAAGTTCTACCGGTGATGGCGCTCCTGCGCGGTGGGCGATGACCGAACCAACGTTGAGGGGGAGGCGCGCCGCGCGGGCGGCCCCATGCATCGACTTCCGATCACAAGAAACCTGATTCTGCGGGTGATGTCAATCGCGGATGGTCTGGGCTGCGTCAATCACTGCGTCTCGGTCACCGTCGTGCGCTCACTTGATCGTGCCGATCGCCGCGGTCCAGTGGGCGATGTCTTCCGCTTTCATCCGCCCGAACGGTTCAAGGCGGGAGTCGATGAAGCCGTTGTCGCGGATGTCCGGCAGATATTGGGCGCGGGAGATCGACGTGCCGCGGCAGATTTTCTGTTCCGGCGGGCGTTCGTCGCGAACGCGCTGCATCAGCTCTTCGACGACATTCCACGGGATCTGTTGGCGGTGCGTGGGGTAGATATAGGTGAATAGGATCAGGTGCGCCAGCAGCACCTGCTCGTGGCCGCGGAAGTGGTTCTTCAAGCGGGTCCAGTCGAGCTCGGGACCGCGGGCGAGTAAGAGGTGGGCGATGTCGGCGCCGTCGAAGCGTTCGCGTTCCTGGATGAAGGCTTTGGTCCAGATGTTTTCCTCAGCCGGCACCAGCCGGGCGGGCTGGTCGAGGGCGATGCCGTTGACGGCGTGGGCGAACCAGGTGTCGTCGACGTCGCACAGGCCGTTGCCGGAGCTGAAGATGATGTCGACGAAATCCTCGCTGCGCGGCTTGAAGGTTTTTGCCAGCCAGTGCGGGAAGACGAGTTCTGTGCGGTAGTCCGCGCGCTCGAACGCGCCGAGCGCCCGGGGCATGTCGGACTTGCGGACGAACACGTCGAAGTCTTTCGTGTGCCGGACGATGCCGGCGTAGTGCGCAAGCGAATATGCGCCGCCGACGAGGAAGTCGACACCGGCCTCATGCAGGACCTGCATGGAATCGAGGTAAAACTGGCGGGTTTGATCGCTCAAGAACTCGGTCGAATCGGCTAAATCTCGTTTCATCGACCTGCGACCTAGCGATTGCCGTTCCACTGCGGTCCGCGCCGGCACGACTCTTGCCGCCTCCGGGAATCGCTGAACGCCCGGAACCCGAGGAAATCTGACGATGGAAAACGGCCGAAACGTCACGCGCGTCGCCGCCTTGGGCGATTTGCACTGCACCGAGAATTCGCACGGCGTCTTTCAGCCGCTGTTTTCGCAGATCGCCGAGTCCGCCGATGTGATGGTGCTGTGCGGCGACCTGACCGATCACGGGCTGATCCCGCAGGCGCAGACGCTGGCAAAAGAGCTGTCGAGCGCGGCCCATAAGATTCCCACGGTCGCCGTCCTCGGCAACCACGACTACGAGTCCGGCCATGCGCTGGAAGTGCGGCATATTCTGTGTGACGCCGGCGTGATCATCCTCGACGGCGAAGCGACCGAAGTGGCCGGGATCGGCTTCGCGGGCGTGAAAGGATTCGGCGGCGGGTTCGGGCGCGGCACGCTCAGCGCGTTCGGCGAGCCGGCGGTGAAGGCGTTCGTCCACGAGTGCATTGAGGAAGCGCTCAAGCTCGAGACGGCGTTGCAGCGGCTACGGACGCGGCACCGGATCGCGATCCTGCATTACGCGCCGACGCGCGACACCGTCGAAGGCGAGCCGTGCGAGATTTTTCCGTATCTCGGATGCAGCCGCCTCGAGGAACCGCTCAATCGCTTCCAGGTGACGGCGGCGGTCCATGGCCACGCGCATCGCGGCGCCCCCGAAGGCAAAACCGCCGCGGGCGTGCCGGTCTACAACGTGTCGTTGCCCGTCATGCGCTCCACCTACCCAAACAAGCCACCGTTCCGGCTGCTGACGTTGCCCGCCGTTGCGCCGACGCCACCGATTGCGACGTCAAATGAGCAGCCGGTCGAGACGAAGATGAAATGATTCGTCGGCAACTTCTCTTCTTTTTCAAATTATGCTGACTCCGCGGTAGGATCGAACGCTCAGGGAAGGAGAGTTCGATGCCTGCAATTCTTGCTTTGGATCAGGGCACGACCAGCTCGCGCGCGATCGTGTTCGATCACGGCGGCCATATCGTCAAAGTCGCGCAGAAAGAGTTTCGGCAGATTTTCCCCAAGGCGGGGTGGGTCGAGCATGATCCGGAAGAGATCTGGGAGAGCCAGCGCGCCGTCGCGGCGGAAGTGATCAAGGCGGCGGGGCTGTCGGCGAAGGACGTCGCGGCGATCGGCATCACCAATCAGCGCGAGACGACGCTCGTCTGGGATCGCAAGAGCGGTAAGCCGATCTGCAACGCGATCGTCTGGCAGGACCGGCGCACGGCGGAGTTCTGCGATCAGCTCAAGGCGCAGGGCCACGCGGACCTCGTGCAGCAGAAGACCGGTCTGGTCATCGACGCGTATTTTTCGGGAAGCAAGCTGCGCTGGATCCTCGACAACGTGCCGGGCGCACGCGGGCGCGCGGAAAAAGGCGAGCTTGCGTTCGGCACGGTCGATGCGTGGCTGCTGTGGAAGCTGACCGGCGGGCGGCTGCACGTGACCGACGTGTCGAACGCCTCGCGCACGATGCTCTTCAACATCCACACCGGCGACTGGGACGCCGAGCTGCTCACGCTCCTGAAAATCCCGCGCGAAGTGCTGCCGAAAGTGCGGCCGAGCAGTGAAGTGTACGGCGAGGCGGACGCATCGCTGCTCGGCGGCGGCGTGCCCATCGCCGGCATCGCGGGCGATCAGCAGGCGGCCCTCTTCGGTCAAACGTGCTTCGCGCGCGGCCTGGCGAAAAACACTTACGGCACCGGTTGCTTCATGCTCATGAACGTCGGCCAGGAGGCGGTGCCGTCGAAGCACCAGCTGCTCACGACGGTCGCGTGGAAGCAGGGCAACGCGAAGATGGAGTACGCGCTGGAAGGCAGCGTCTTCATCGGCGGGGCGGTCGTGCAATGGCTGCGCGACGGGCTCGGGATCATCAAATCGTCGGCCGACATTGAAAAACTCGCGGCGAGCGTGCCGGATTGCGGTGGCGTCTATCTCGTGCCCGCGTTCGCCGGGCTCGGTGCGCCGCACTGGGACCAATATGCGCGGGGCACAATCAGCGGGCTGACGCGCGGAACGACATCCGCTCATCTCGCCCGGGCCGCTTTGGAAGGGATCGCCTTCCAGGTCGCCGACATCCTCGAGCTGATGCAGAAGGACAGCGGCATCCAGATCAAGGAACTGCGCGTCGACGGCGGGGCGGCGGCGAACAATCTGCTCATGCAATTCCAGGCGGACATCCTCGGCGCGCCGGTCGTGCGGCCGAGGGTGACCGAGACGACCGCGCTCGGCGCCGCGTACCTCGCGGGCCTGGCCGTCGGATATTGGAAGAGCACGGATGACGTGAAGGCGAATTGGGAGATCGAGCGAAAGTTCGATCCGAACATGTCGAGCAAAGACCGCGACCACCGGCGTTCGAGGTGGAACGAAGCGCTCCGCCGCGCAGCCGATTGGGAAGAGCGGTCGACGGTGGATGTGAAGCAGAAATGGTAAGCATTTACTCCCTCTCCCCGGAGGGGAGAGGGCAGGGGAGACGGGGGAGCGCGTGGCGTCGAACTGCGTGGTTTCGCCGGGCTTCGTTGTTGCCCCTGGCGAACTGGCGCGGCGCAACTCCACGCGCTCCCCCCCTCTCCCTAACCCTCTCCCCTCCGGGGAGAGGGAACCAGAGAAAAATTACAGGAGCCCCGCATGCATCCCTTCCTCGCCGAGATCATCGGCACCGCCATCCTGGTTATCCTCGGCAATGGCGTCGTCGCCAACGTCGTCCTCAATCGCACGAAAGGCCACGGCGGCGGCTGGATCGTGATTACCGCCGGATGGGGGATGGCCGTCTTCGTCGCGGTCTTCTGCGTGAGCAAGTACAGCGGCGCGCACCTGAACCCGGCGGTGACGATCGCGATGGCGGCGGCGGAGAAGCTGTCGCTGAGGATGGTGCCGATGTACCTCGCCGCGCAGATGCTCGGCGGGATCATCGGCGGCATGCTCGTCTACTTTTTCTATCGCGAGCACTACAACGCCACCGACGACGCCGACGCCAAGCTCGCGACCTTTGCGACCGCGCCGAACATCCGCAATCTGCCGTGGGCGTTCTTCTGCGAAGTGGTCGGCACGTTCATGCTCGTCCTGCCGCTGTTTTTCCTGACCGATCCGAGCATCGAGATGGGCGACATTCCGCCGGAGCACAAGCGAAACATCACATTGGGTCTGGGCGCGATCGGCGCATTGCCGGTGGGTTTGCTGGTCTTCGCGATCGGCATGAGCCTGGGCGGGACGACCGGTTACGCAATCAATCCCGCGCGCGATCTCGGCCCGCGGATCGCGCACGCGATTTTGCCGATCAAGGGCAAGCGCGACAGCGACTGGGGCTACGCGTGGATCCCGGTCGTCGCGCCGATCGTCGGTGGATTAATCGCTGCGCTGGTGGCGAGACTCATACTGTAGGAATT
>JAXDMN010000297.1:0-14961 GCA_034666045.1 Phycisphaerales bacterium
CCGCAAGACCAATGACCGACAGCGACGCCGGTTCCGGCACCGCCGTCACGCCCGCGAGTCCGGCCGACCCGCTGGTCGGGAACGGTGCGCCTTGCGCGGCGTAGTTGAAGTCGATCGTCGAGTAGTCGTCACCCGACACGATGCCGTCGTAGTTGAAGTCGCCGTTCACCCAGCCGTCGGCCGAGGTGCCGACATTGAAGTCGATGGTCGAGTAATCGTCACCCGAGATGAAGCCATCCAGGTTCGCGTCACCGGCATAGGTGTACATCGCGATCGTGGTGGCGCCGGTGATCGTCTGGCCGGCGAAGAGGTCCGTGTCGGTCGGTCCGAGCCCGCGAATCTGCTCGCCGGTGGCGACGCCGATGGAGGTCAGGCCGGTGGCCGCATCCGACATCGAGGTGGTGATGCCATTGCCGTCCCACGCCCCGCCGTTCGACGCAGACTGCACCATGCCCTGCACGCCGCTGTAGACTCCGCCCGTCGCCGTGCCGGCGGCGGTGGTCGTGAGCAGCTTGTTGTTCTTCAGATCAAGCTTGCCGGCGGCGGTGACGGTGGTCGCGTCGATGATGCGATTGGCCGAGCCGTTGTCGAGCAACGTCGCGGTCGCGCCGGCGCCGACGTTCAACCCGCCCAACCGCTGATTCGCGCCGAAGTTGGTCGTGCTGTTGGCGTTGACGACCACGTTGCCATTGGCATCGGAGTTGAGGTTCAGCGTGCCGGCGTTGTTCGTCAGGGCAGACCCGGCATTGTACGACTGAGTCCCGGAGATGGTGAGGGAGCCGGGGCCGGTCTTGGTGAGCGTGCGTCCGCCGGGGGCGTTGGCGGTGACGGAGCCGGTCAGCGCGAGCGAACCGCTGTTGACGTTGGCGGTGGCATTGCCGAGGAAGACGTTGGAGTTCAACGAGATCGCGTTGTCGGTCTTGAGGATGGTGTTGGAGGAAAGCGTCAATGTCGGGATCGAGAGGGTCCCGCCGGAGATCGCCAAGGTGCTTCCGGCGACGCCAGCCGTGCCGTGCGTTGACAGCGAGTTGATCGTCACGTTACCGCCCGTGATGTTGAGTTGACCGGCAGTCGCGGGGCTGGCGTTGGTGACGTTGTACGTGCCGGTGACGTTGACCGTCCCGCCGCTGATGTTGACAACACCGCCTTCGTTGCCGGAGGTGTTGACGTTGGCGGCGGTCACGCTTCCGCCGCTGATGTTGGTGGTCGCGCTCTGGTTCAGCAGCGTGGTGAACGTGACGTTGGCGGTGTTGCTGATGTTGAGTGTGCTGGTGTCGAAGGAGGCGGTGTTCTGGAAGTTGGCGGTACCGCCGGAGAGGTTGTAGTTGACGAGGCGTCCGCCGGTGGTGAGGCCGGTGACGGTGGTGTTGCCGCCGGTGATGTTGACCGTGCGGGTGATTCCGGTCGGCGTGACCGAACCCTGGTTGAGCGTGCCGATCGAGACGGTCCCGCCGCCGATGTTCAGCGTGCGGACGGCGCCGGCGACGCTGGCGGAGCTAAGGGTGATGTTGTTCGTCGTCAACGTTCCGCCGTTGACGGTGAGCGTGCCGTTCGTACCGCTCGACCCGACGAGGATGGTGTTGGCCTTCAGCGCGCCGGTGCCGGAAAGCGTCAGCGTTCCGCTGCCGGTATTGCGGCCGAGTTCCAACGACAAGTTGGTGTTACCGGCATTTCCCTGAAGGATGCCGCCGGTGATGGCGACCGCACCGGTGACGCCGCTGCCG
The DNA here is from genome assembly GCA_034666045.1 of Phycisphaerales bacterium. Classification (GTDB taxonomy): domain Bacteria; phylum Planctomycetota; class Phycisphaerae; order Tepidisphaerales; family Tepidisphaeraceae; genus JAICTV01. The sequence goes on from JAXDMN010000297.1 coordinate 1,725, forward strand.
CTGCCCACGGCGAAGACGGTGGCGTTGAAGGTGACCGATCCGCCGGAGATGTTGAGGTTGCCGTTCGCGGTGCTGAGAGCAGCGCCGCCGTTCAAGCCGATGAAGGCGTTGGTCGCCATCGTCACCGCGCCGCCGCTGACATTGAGCGTTCCGACCGGATGGAGCAATTCCGGCGTGGTCACGCTGGCGGTGGTGCCGATGCTGGTTTGCCCGGCGATCGCGAGGGTGCCGCCGCTGATGTTGTAAACGCCGGTCCCGCCGCGGCGTCCGGGCTCGAATGAGCCGCCGACGGTAACGACGCCATTCGATTGGGTGAACGTGCCGTTGGTCAATCCGGAACTGGCGCCGATGACGTTGTCGCCATCGCCGACGGCCAGCATGCCGCCGGTGCTGAGGTTGCCGCCGGTGAGCGTATAGGAGCCGTTCGCGCCGCGTCGCCCGACGATGAGCGTGCCGGTGGAGCTGACGGAGCTCGTGTCCTGCTGGAGGAAGGTGCCTTGCGCGCCCGGACCGGTGCCGACAACCAACTGGTCGTTGGTCGCGATGCCGTTCACGAGCGTGGCGGTGTTTTTGATCGTGTAAGAGCCGACGGCGGTGTTGCCGGAGTCGAGGCCCGAATCGCCGATGTACATGCTTTGCACCGGCGGCTCGGTGACGTTGCTGTAGTTGACCCGGACGGCGCTGCTGCCGCTCTGGATCATCGTTCCGGTGCCACCGCCGTTGCCGGTAACGCCGGCGCCCCAGTTGGTGAGGTCATTGGCGATGGTCTCGCGGCCGCCGACGCGAAGCTCACCCACGGTCAGGGTGCCGTCGCTGATCTCGAGCCGCCCGCTGTCGCCGGGACGCAGGCCGAGGAGGAGCCAGGTGCCTTCGTAAGTCCCCGGGGCATTGATGATGGCGGTGCCGCCGTTGTTTATCTGAAGAAACTCGCGGGCGACGTTGGTGGGAGTCGTGTTGTGACTCCAGTTGGCTGGCGTGTTGTAGTCGCCGCTCGTTGGGGGAACCCAGGTGACGGGCTGGGTGGTCTGCCCGAATGCTGCGACGGCGGCGCTACCGAGGGTGGCAGCGGCAACGATAGCGGGAATGGCCCGCTTGCGGGTTTTGCTCGACATCAACTCTCTCCTCTCGCGCCGTAGGCGCGGCTCTCCGTGAAGGTGTGCAACAACGCCGGCCGTGAACGAATCGTCCCCCCGGCATTTGTATACAGAGATACCCCCCGATAGGTTCGGAAGCAAATGAATGCTGAGAAAAACGACGAATTTGAGCAGAAATCGGCCGCCGGGCCGCAAGATCACGCTGCGGCCGGCGGCGCGGACCCGTCACTTTGGCTGATACGTGATCCACATTGGTGAAGCCCACACCAACTCGCCCGCGGACGCGCCTTCCATGTCCTTCACCTGCTCGCCGCGCACGTAGTAATAGCTGACCTTGCCGGGCGTCGGTTTCGGGTCGGTCCAAGTGAAGGAAACGTCCTGCTCGTTCGGCTCGGCGACGTGCACTTCCTCGTCATCCTTGATGATCGTGACCTTGGCGATCTTCTGCGCGCCGATGATGTGGATCTTGAGCGTCGGCGCCTCGGCGGTGGTGAATTCCTCGCCCATGAAATGTTCCACGTCGCCGGCCTTGCAGCGCACGTCGGCGATGATGTTGTCGCTGGCGCCGTAGATGCGCCGCTTCTTCACCGCCTCGAGGATTTTCTCGCGCGTGGGCTCGGTGACGAAGACGTTGCAGTAGCTCAGGTGCGTGGAGATGTGATCGCTGCTCGACTGGAACGCATAGCGCCGCCCCATCTTCAGCGCGAGGTTGACGAACCCTTTCGGCCGCCAGCCGCCGAGGCTCTCCTTTTCCGGCGTCGACTGCTTTAGCTTCGCTTCCGTGACGGCGCTGCGCGGCGCGTCGGGGCGCTCGTAATTGTTGCGGTCGCCCTGGTAGATCTCGACGAAGGGCTCGACCTCCGCGTCGTAGTTGCGCCAATCGGTGCCCATGTCGGTCGCCGACGTGTGCGGCGCGCACAAGCCGTCGAAACGTTTCAGGTACATGTAGAGCATGTTCGTGTCCGGCGCGGGCGCGAAGATTTCGGCGTCGGAGATTGGCAGGCGCGGCAGCGAGCGGACGCCGCGCTTGGCGAACAGGCAGTTGCGATGGCCTTCCGGGTAGCTGACGCTGCGCTCGTAGCTGAACATCGGCACGAAACGGCCCGGGAGCGTGAAGAGCGTGACCGCCTTCTGCGTCGTCCACCACGAATACTCGCGGCCGGAGCCGTAATCGTGATCGCCGTCGCCGATCCAATCGAGCTCGGCGGCGTCGATGCCGTAGCGCCACATGTCGAGTAATCCGCCGTCGCCGCCGCCGTCGGGGGAGAATTCGGTGTGACGGTGAAACTCGCCGCGCCAGATTTGCAAAGCTTCGCCGTTGAGGTTGAGGCGGAAGTCGCGCATCGCTTTGATGGCCTGGCGCTCGCCCTCGACGTCCGGCAAGGGGGCGGGTGGTTGCGCGGGTTGCGTCGTTGCGAGGGCGATTTTTCCGCGTGCGACGTCGCCGGCGAAATCGGTGCTGCGGATCGATGTGACGAAGAGGTCTGCGTTGATGTTCGCCAGTCCGCCCGCCCGCGCGGCACGACGCTGGCCGCGCTTCTGCGGCTGATCTTTCGATTCCTTCAATAATTCGCCGTCACCTTTCCCTTTTGGCGCAGGCGCGGCCGCGGGGGCTGCATCGTCAGACAGATTCGGATCCGCCGCCGCCGCGCCGCCGGCAGCGTCGCCACCATCGGGCGCGCCGCTGAGGTGCGGATCGCCAAGCTTCGCCGGATTCGCTTCGCCGCGACCGTCGCCGGAGAAGAGGACGGTTACGCCGTCCGATGTGCTGCACAGCGCCGGGCGATTGTCGAGCACGTTGTTCGACCGCGGGATCCACAGCGCTTCCGACCAGCTATCCCCGGAGAGTCGCGTGAGGTATTCGAACCAGACGGACCCGACGGCGACGCGCCAATTGCCGCCCGGCTTTCCGCGAAAGGCCAACCACACGGCGCCGTCCGCGCCGGTGGCGAGTCGCGGAAAGCACGGCGCGATCGTGCCGCTCGCCCCCGCCGGCCTCGCACCGGCGCTTGCCCCCGCCGCCGCGCGCTGCCCGCGCGGTTGTCGTCCGCCCGGATTCTGCGGCATCGCCGCCATCACGTCGGGCGGCTCAAACCATTGCCGACCGTCCGCCGCCAGCACGCGCACCGCGAGCGATCGCCCGGATTGATAGAGCGGAATGCCCTTCTTCTTCAGCGCGCCAAAATCCTTGCCCCACTGGTCGCCGCTTTCTTCCCACGCGACCCACAGCTTTCCGTCGGCGTCATACGCGAGTGACGGCCGCACCTCGAACGCCAGCGTCGCCGCGACCGGTTGCGGTTCGCCGAACGATCCGCTCGACCCGCGCCGCGCGAGGTAGACGTCGTAATCGCCCTTCGCGTAGGTGTCCCATGCGACGGCGAGATTTCCCTTGGCGTCCGTCGCGATCGCCGGTTCCCACTCGTTGCCCGGCGCAGCGCTGATTCGCGCAGGCGCGGAAAATTTGTCACCCTGCTGTGAGGCGACAAAGACGTTAAAGTTTTTTTGCCGCGCCCCGACCCACGTCACCGCCACCTTGCCACCCGAATCCGTCGCCGCGGCCGGCATGAAATCGGAACCCGGTGCGTTGCTGATGTTCACGACGGCGCCGGGATTCTTTCCGTCGCGATCGAATCGCCGCGCCATCAATTCCCAGTTGCCATGATCGAGATTCGCGTCTGCGTCGACGTGGGCCGAATAGAAGACCCAGATGTGCCCCTCTCCATCGATGGCGATCGCCGGGCGATAGAGCTCCAACTTCCCATCCGTCACCGCGATCGCCTCGCTCCATGTTCCCTCGGCGCTGCGCACGCGCAGAAAAATCTGCTCGCCCCCCGCCGGCTGCGCGAGGTAATCAAAATCCTCCGGCTTCTCGATTTTCTGCACGCGTCCCGTCGCCAGCGGCCCGCTCATCGGCCCGGATTCCGCCGTCGCCATCCGCTCGCGCGCTCCTTGAAAATCCTTCCCGTGCGTGAACGCCAGGTACGCCACGACGAGCGTCCCATCCTTGCCCGCCGCGACCGCCGGATAATCTTCATCCGCGTTGGAGCCGACCAATTCCTCCGCCGCCGGCACGCGCTCGATCTGCACATTGCCGTCGAGCGCGGCCATCGGTTTGCCGTACGGCACGTCGGCGAGCTTGAACTGAGCTTTCCCCGGCTTGGCGTCGAACGTCACGCTTGTGTCGGCGGCGATTCCGGCGAGCGTGACGACGATCCCGTTGTCGCTCATCGGCATCTGTTGGCCCGCCTGCACGCGCCGGCGTTCCGCCGCATTCTGCGCGCCAGCGCGGCGCGTGGAGATGGTGAACGAATCGCCCGAGGCGCTGTCGCCCTCCATCCAGCGCCAGCCGCGGATCGCTTCGACGCTTCCTTCGCTCAGCGCCAGCTTGCCGCTCCAGTCGGTCGCCTCCCGATCCTTCAATCCGAAACGGATGCGCAGCGCCACGCGCTCGCTCGGCTTGGTCGCCGCGCTCTCCGCCGCAGCGGCGACGCCCGCGACAAACACGACCAACAGAAAAAACGATATCGACGAGGCGCATCGACGCATGGCGCTCCTTGGAAATGGGTCCGCCAATCTACCCCGCGAGTACGCGACTGACCAGCCAGCACGCGCCCACCAGCGCGACGACCACCGACATTGCAGGCACCCACCGCCGCTCGAACCACTCGCGTTTCCGCAGCATCAGCAACACTTTCAGCAACACCGCCGCGATGCACAACTGCCCCGCTTCGAGGCCCAGGCTGAATTTCAACAGCGGCCCCGCGATCCCGCCCGGCGTCGACCCCAGCCCCACCTCGCGCAGTGCTGAAGCAAACCCGAGACCGTGCACGAGCCCGAACGCGAACGTGACGAGGGCGCGCCAGACGAATCGATGCGCGCCCAGCAAGTTTTCCAGCCCCACGTACACGATCGATGCCGCGATTGCCGGCTCCACAACACGCCCGGGCAGGCGGACGATGTTCAACGCCGCCAGCGACAGCGTGATCGAATGCGCGACGGTAAAGAACGTGATCACGCCCGCCGCTTCGCGAAAATTTCGGCAGACGAGCAGCAGCGCGGCGAGGAAAAGCAGATGGTCATACCCAGTGATGATGTGCTCGACGCCGAGCGCGAAGAACGAGATGCGACGACCCGCCGGCGCGGTCGCCGACGATCGCGCGCCCTCGCTCCTTACGGGCGGCAACTCAATTATGACCGAGTCGTTGTCGATGCTCAGCGTCTCCTCGCGAAGCGTCACGTCATCCGCCGCGTCCTGCGGCTTGCCGCGCATGTCGATGGCGAAGAAAAGCTGCTGATGCCCCCGCGGCAAGCGCACGAGATGCTTCGACCACAGTTCCAGCGCCGCGGGCGCCGCCGGCGCGGCGCCGAGCGCGTAATCGATCTCCACCTCGATCAGCCCCACCTCCGGCGCGGAAGTACGAACCGCCCCCGGCTCGACGACCTTCCCATCCGCGCGCAGTTCAAGCAGTTCCGCCGGCCGTTTCGCCAGCGCCGCGCTCACGTCCGCCACGTAATCCGGAAACTCCCCCGGCGGAAACCACTGCGACATGTCGCGCGTATGCAGCGTCAGCACCGCCGTCGCGCGATCCGCGTAAACCCGCAGCCGCAGTCCGCTAAACCCTTCCGGATGCGCCCGCGCGGTCGACGGAACAGCCAACACCGCCAGCATCACCGCGATGGCAGCGTGAATGGGCGCGGCGTGAACAGAGGCAGATCGCATGACGTTGTCGCCGTTCTCAGCGTTGATTCACAGCCACCGACAAACAACGACGCCAAGCCGCGCTAGTTGTAGCGCGCTCGGCGTCGATCGATCTACGGCTGGTGCAGCGGAGTCTATGAGACAGATTCGACTGTTCAAAGCCTCCTGGCTGGCAACTCGCGCCCGTCGGTCATCAGGCGCACCTTGGAGCCGAAGCCGCCGCGGGTCATGCCCAGCGCCTGCGCGCCTACCGCCGATAACGTCCTGCAAACTTTCCACAGGCAGTTCGTCCAGTCCAGGTGTGCGTTAAGTCCGCCGTCCTTGGGACCGAAGATCAGAAGGGCTTCCTGTTTTCGTCAGTAGCGCAATGGTACGAGCGACCCTCTGGACAATCGCTGTGGTCGTGTGGGCGAGCGCGTCCGCGCTCTGCTTCGCGCGGTTGTGGAAGTATGAAGCCGCGGCCGGCCCGGCCGCGCGGAGCCCGACGGCGTGGCCGCAGGACACTTCGGTTCTTCAGGAGCGGGGACTGCCGACACTCATCCTGCTGATGCACCCGAAATGTCCGTGCTCACGTGCCACCGTGGAAGAACTGGCCAAGCTCATGTCGCACGCCCAGGGAAGATTGGTCGCCCGCGTCCTGATGATTCGCCCCGACGGTGTCGCGAAATTTTGGGAACGGACGGACCTGTGGCAAACCGCGGCCGCGATTCCCGGGGTAACTGTGGTGGCGGATGCGCAAGGGTCTGAGTCACGCCGTTTCGGCGCCGCGACAAGTGGACAGGCGCTACTCTACTCGCCGGACGGTCGGCTGCTGTTCGCCGGCGGCATCACCGGGTCACGCGGTCACAGTGGAGACAACGAAGGACGGTCCCTGGTCCTCGCGCTGGGGCGGGCAGAGATCATTCCGACGGCTGCCGAGCCCCCGCAGACACCCGTCTACGGCTGTCCGCTATTCGCTGAATCATTTGCATGCCAGCCAGACGGGATGGGTCCATGTCGCAAATGATGTCCACTTGCGCCGGCGATGCTTCGTCACTGGGCGCAGAATTCTATCGCACTCACCGGGAAACCATTTATCGGCGCACCGATCGGATGTTCGCTGCGCTTATGGCGGTGCAGTGGGTTTTTGGCATCGTGGCGGCGATGGTGATCTCGCCGCGTACGTGGGCAGGCGTCGAAAGTCAGATGCACCCGCACGTCTGGGCGGCCGTCGTGCTCGGAGGCGTCATCAGCCTGCCGCCGATTCTTCTCGCTGTGTTCAAGCCGGGCCATGCCGTCACACGCTACGTCATTTCCGTCGCGCAGATGCTGACCAGCGCCTTGCTGATCCATTTGACTGGCGGCCGCATCGAGACGCACTTTCACGTGTTCGGTTCGCTCGCGTTCCTGGCGTTCTATCGGGATTGGCGCGTTCTGATTCCGGCGACGGTCGTCGTCGCGCTCGATCATTTCCTGCGCGGGCTTTACTTTCCGCAGTCGGTGTATGGCGTGCTGACGGCCAGCTCCTGGCGCTGGCTCGAGCACGCCGGCTGGGTCATCTTTGAGGACCTGTTCCTGATTGCCTCCTGCCTCCGCAGCGACAAGGAAATGCGCGAGATCGCGCAGCGCGCAGCCGACCTCCACGTGGCAAAGGAAGCTGCCGAAGGCGCCAACCGCGCCAAGAGCCAGTTCCTGGCGAATATGAGCCACGAGATTCGCACGCCGCTCAACGGCGTGATCGGCATGGCCGAACTGCTTATCCGCAAGGGCGGGCTGGCCGAGCGGCAGCTCCGGTACGTGCACGTGATCAAGTCGTCAGGCGACACTTTGCTAACCCTGATTAACGGGGTTCTCGATTTTTCAAAGATCGAGGCGGGAAAGCTCGAGCTTAGCCGAAGCGATTTCGATCTCCGAGGCGTGGTCGAGGACGTCGTCGAAATGCTGGCTCCGAAGGCCGCTGTTAAGAAGCTCGAGTTTCTGTGCCACATGCATCTCGACGTGCCTGCGCGCGTATGCGGGGACGTCGACCGGCTGCGACAGATCCTGATCAATCTGACGAATAACGCGATTAAATTCACGGAAGAGGGTGAGGTCGTCGTGGCCGCGCGACTCGAGCAGTCTTCCGACGACCGCCTCTTCGTCCGCTTTGACGTGCGGGATAGCGGGCTCGGCATCGCGCGCGAACAGCAAGACCGGTTATTCAAAAGCTTCTCGCAACTCGATGCATCGAATACGCGCAAGTATGGTGGCACAGGGCTCGGGTTGGCGATCTCGAAGCAACTCGTCGAGTTGATGGGCGGGACGATCGGACTTCAGAGCGAAGTCGGGAAAGGATCGACGTTCTGGTTCACGATCCCGTTCTTGCGCCCAACCAGTCGAAGCCCCGAAACGACTCGGCTGACATCCATCCCTCCAACCCGCGGCTTGCGCGTGCTCGCCGTGGACGACCTGCCGGCTCAGCGCGAGATCATGCGCGAACAGTTCCAGGCATGGGGCTTCGTGGCGGACATTGCGAGTGATGGTACGGAAGCGCTGACGTTGCTTCGCTCGGCAGCGACAGCGGCTGCGCCGTACCACCTGGCGGTGATCGACATGCATATGCCGCTAATGAACGGAATCGCACTGGCGCGCGCTATCAAAGGCGAACCTTCGCTGCAGCAGACGCCCATACTCATGTTGACGTCGATGGATCAGCCTCTGGATCCGAACGAGATGAGTGCGGCGGGGTTCGCGGCCTGCCTCACCAAGCCGGTGAGGCAATCCGAGCTGTTCGACGCCGTTGCAACGGCGCTTGCGCGCGGCGGGCTTACCCCTTCGGTCGCACAGCCAGAACCGGCCGCCTCCGCGAATGCAGTTGCTGAAACTTCAGTGCTCACTGACCTGCGGCGTCTGCGCTTGCGCGTTCTCGTGGCCGAAGACAACGAAGTGAACCAGGAAGTTGTGAAGGAGATCCTCACCGATGCCGGGTGTACCGTCACACTCGTCTCTACAGGGGCGGCCGCAGTCCAAGCCGTTGCGTCTCACGAATACGATGTGGCGCTGATGGACTGCCAGATGCCCGAGATGGATGGTTTCGAGGCTGCGCGTCGCATTCGTAATGCTGAGGGTCACGCGCAGCCGGTCGAATGCGGCGCACTTCCCATCATCGCCCTGACGGCGAACGCGATTCAAGGAGATCGTGAGCGTTGTCTGAGCGCCGGCATGGATGGCTATGTCGCGAAACCAATCGATCCCGACTTACTCTTCCAGGCAATACTGACGTTAGTTCAACGATCGCTGCGACAGGCTGCCGTGAGCGCACCGGCTGTGGCTCGCGCTACTGAACACACCGTGAAACTGGCGGCAACTGTCCCCGGTTACGAGGCTCCGATCAATCTCGAGACCCTCCTGCGACGTTGTCGCGGCAAAGCCACGCTCGTTGAGTCCCTCCTCGGCAAGTTCGACGCTGCGATCGGCGCCCAACTTGACGAATTGCGGGGGGCGTTTACTCGAATTGACGGCGCCGCGGTGTCGCGCGTCGCACATGCGATCAAAGGAGCCTCCGCAAATCTGTCCGCGAACGCGGTTAGCTCGGCGGCGGCGGAACTGGAACGACTCGGCGCCAAGGGTGAATGGGAATCGGCGAATGAATCGCTGCAGCGGCTTGAGACGAGCGTACGGGAGTGCTTGGAATACATCCCGACCGTCGCGTCCTCCGCGAAACAGCGGGCCGTGGAAGTGAAAGCTTAGGGGGAGAGGTACGCCTGATGCGTGTTCTGATTGTCGACGACGACGAGATCGCTCTTGAACTGCTTGAAGACACGTTGATCGATTCCGGTCACGAGGTCCACCGCGCCCGCAACGGGAACGAAGCGCTCGCGGTCCTGGCAAGCGTGGAATGCGAAGTGGTGATCTCTGACTGGGAGATGCCAGAGCTGGACGGCATTGGCTTGTGCCGCGCGATCCGATGCGGCGCCAGCTCGGGGTACGTCTACGTGATCCTCCTGACCGGACATAACAGCACCCGCGAACGCGTCACGGGCCTCTCCGCGGGCGCAGATGACTTTATGGCCAAGCCGTTCGAGCCGCAGGACCTCTTAGCTCGCCTCCACACAGCCGAGCGTATCTTGTCGCTCGAAACGCGTGATGTAGCCATCTTCTCACTTGCAAAGCTCGCCGAATCTCGTGATCCGGAAACGGGCGCACACCTGGAGCGGGTCCAGGGATTTTGCAGCGTCCTCGCGCAGCAGCTGACCGCGATGGGTCAGTTCGCCGATGAGATTGGCTCGCAGTATGTCCGCCTGTTGCATGGAACCAGCCCGCTGCACGACATCGGCAAAGTCGGCATCCCCGACAGCGTTTTGCTCAAGCCGGGGCGGCTGAGCGATCGCGAGTTCGAGATCATGAAGACGCACGCAAGCATCGGTGCTGAGACGCTCGACGCCGCGCTACAGCGCTTCCCGAAGACAAAATTTCTCCGCATGGCTCGCGACATCGCTGGTACGCATCACGAGCGATTTGACGGAACTGGTTATCCGAAGGGGTTAAAAGGGATCGACATTCCTCTCTGCGGACGAATCGTCGCTCTGGCAGACGTGTACGATGCGCTCACAAGCAAGCGAGTTTATAAGGATGCGTTCGCCCACGACATCGCCAGGAACATTATCGAGAAGGAATCCGGCAGCCACTTCGATCCCTCAGTGGTCGCCGCCTTTCTGGCAGCGGAACAGTCGTTTATCGCGATTCGAGGTCGTTTCCAAGAGACCCGGGCTGCAGCCTGAATTAGTTCCGGCAGGAACACGCGATGATGACACCAGAGCCAAGCCTGAACATTCTCGTAGTGGATGATGACGCGATCTCTCGTGCCGTCCTCCACGAGCATTTGCAAGCGGCCGGACACCAGGTGCGCGTGGCTGCGGACGTGGTAGAAGCCAAAGATTTCCTCACGCGCGAGCTCGTCGACATAGTGGTCGCCGACTGGATCATGCCCGGTGAGAGCGGCCTTGATCTCTGCGAGTGGGTCCGACACCAGCCCTGCGGATCTTCCGTGCACTTCGTCATGCTCACGGTCCTGTCTGACAAGACCAAATTGATCGAGGCATTCCGATCTGGCGTGGACGATTTCCTCTCAAAGCCGCTGCACGACGGCGAACTGTTTGCCCGCCTCCGGGCGTGGACGCGAATGGTATCGCTTCAAAAGCAGCTCGCGCAGCGCCATGCAGACGCGCTGCGCGCCAATGCGGAACTGTCGGCGGCGAACGCCAAGCTCGCGGAACTGGCGATGAGAGATGAACTGACCGGGCTTCACAACCGCCGTGAGGCGATCCGACGACTCTACGAGCAGTGGTCCGTTGCCGCGCGATACGAGCAACCTTTGTGCTGCGCCGTCGTCGATGTGGACCATTTCAAGCAGGTGAACGATACGTATGGTCATCACGCGGGCGACGAACTGCTCAGGCGACTCGCCGAATCGCTGAAAGGATGCCTGCGCGAATCGGACAGTATCTTTCGAATTGGGGGCGACGAGTTTCTGGTGATTCTCCCGTGCATTCACTTCGCTGAAGCAACCACGTGGGGGCGCCGTTGCGGCCAGACAATTGCGGCGTCCCCTGTCATCATCGGGGGAGCCCCGAGGCACGCCAGCGTGAGCATTGGTATCGCTGAGCGGATCCCCGCCATGCATGACTGGCGCGAGCTGGTGGAAGCGGCCGACCAAGCACTCTTTGCCAGCAAGCGGGAAGGACGCATCGACAGCACATTTCAGCGGAAGCAGGGGCTCTTATTCCTTGCTGCCGGTGAGCCCGTACCTGCCGTTTTCGAGTCGCTGCCGACGGGCACTACCTCACGGCCGCTGGCATACAGCGAAGCACATATTCATCGCTTATCGCATGGCAAAGTGTCCTGATACTCGAGTCGATATTCCGTGGAAGCCACGCGGAAGCATGTCGACAGACTCTGATGGGCTATACCTGCCCGTCCGACGATTCGATTTACCGCCGGATTACCAATGCTGACGGGACCGTCTACCCCTACAGCTACGTCATGAACTCGTACATGTCCTACGGGACCAATCAGAATCCGCACGTACCGGCGACGGTCGCCGCCCCCAAGAACAACTTGCGCTTCCCCGACCTCGCCGCGTGGAAACTCACGCAGGTCCGCCGGACGTCGCTGAAGATCATCGTGTATGAGTTGGACGAGCGCGCGATGCAGGACGGCCGCGGGCAGTTGCAGAGTCCACCTATCGGCATGGTTGCTGCCAACATCATCGGCATGCTCGCGATCCGGCACGACCGCACGCGCAAGCAGCCCGACGACCCGCCCACCGCAGCCGGCCCGATCAAGCTGATCGAGGACCAGTTCGCGGGCGAGAGCGACGTGCCAAGGGCGACCCCGTGGGGACCGAACCGCAATCCGTGACCGAGCGCCCCGACTTCGCCGCCGCCCGCCTGCACTCCGCGGGGTAAACCGCGCGCGGCCGCTCGCGGGTCGTGTCGGAAAAGCGATTGCCTAAGCGGCTAGAGGGACTTTTCGAAGATGTCGAGTCCGCGCTCGGCGGTTTGGCGGGTGATGGTCAGGGCGGGGAAGAGCATGAGGACGTCTTCCTCGGCGGAGACGAGCAGGCCGCGTTCGCGGCAGGCGTCGCCGACCTCGGAGGCGTAGTCTTCGTCTTCGACTTCGATGCCGATGGCGAAGCCCTTGCCGCGGACGGTGGCTTTGCCTTTGAAGCTCATCTGAGCGAGCCGCGTGAGGAAGTACTGGCCGAGTCGGGTGGCGTTCTTGAGAAGCTTATTTCGGTGGCGCGTCAAATAGCGGAGGTTGGCCAGGGCAACGGCGACGGCGCGCGGGTGCCAGCCATAGGTGGAATAGAGGCCGAAGTCTTCTTTGATGGCGTTTGCTATTTTGGACGTAGTGATCACGGCGCCCATACCGCCGTAGCCGCCGGTGATCGCCTTGGCCATGCACAGGACATCGGGCTCGAGGTCGAAGTGTTCGCAGGCGAAGAGCTTTCCGGTGCGGCCAAAACCCGTGGCAACTTCGTCGGCGATGAAGAGGGTGCCGTAGCGCGTGCAGAGCTTACGGACGCCGCGGACGAACCCGTCCTCGGGAACGACGGCGCCGAGGTTGCAGATGATCGGCTCCATGATGAAGGCAGCAACGTCGCGCTTCTTCAGCAGCGTCTCCACCTTGCTAAGAGCCTTGTGATCCAGCGGCGGCTCAATCTTGTGGCAGTTGCGCAGGAGATTTTTGAACGTTTCGCGGTTGTCGGATGCCCCGATGCTCATGGTGGCGATGGAGTTGCCGTGGTAGCTGTCTTCGAGGGAGACGAACTTGCCGCGGCCGGTGTAGGCCATGGCGATTTGCAGCGCGCCTTCGACCGATTCGGTGCCGCCGGTGGTGCGGTAGGAGACCGCGAGCTTGCCGGGCGTGATGCGGGCGAGCATTTCGGCGAGTTGGACCCAGGGGCGGTAGAGGTAGTCGGGAT
>JAXDMN010000298.1:0-12870 GCA_034666045.1 Phycisphaerales bacterium
TGGTCGATCGCATCGTCGCCGCCCAGTGGCGGATCAACCGCTGCCAGGCGAGCGAACGCCTGACCTATGCATCGATGGCCAGCCACGAGCAGGAGCGCATGCTCCGCCGGGCGGAAAAAATCCAGAAGAAGTTCGGCTTCGACACGCTGGAAGAACTGGCCGACTACTGCCGCACGCATCCGCGGGAGGACAACATCGACGAGCTGCGCGCCGCCCTCGCGTCGTTCGCGAACCTCGCCGCGATGGCGCAGCTCAAGGTCACGCCCGCGATCTCACTGGCCGCGGCGATGACGTCGCCGGAAGAATCGCTCGACCACGGCGGCCTGCAACGGCTCAGCGCTTACGAGCAGCGTTTCGCGAATGAGCAGCACCGCGCGCTGCGCGACCTGACGCGCCTCCGCGAGCACGCCAAGAAGTGGGCCGACCTGCCGGACAGCCCGTATCGGCAGGTGGTGGAGATTGATGAAGAGGAGGACGACCCGGAGGACGAAGCAACTGACTCCCTCTCCCCGGTAAACCGGGGAGAGGGCGGGGGAGAGGGGCAAGGTGCGGATGGGGACGAGAAGCGTTCGACAACGGGCGCGTCTTCAACAGGCGCGTCTTCAGCAGCCGCGCGCAACGAAACCGTTGACGCCGCTCGCCCCTCTCCCCAACCCTCTCCCCGTGCCGGGGAGAGGGAGCCGGAGTGGAAAAACGAACCCACCGCGGAAAATTCCGCCGCATCCACCGGCCCGGTCAACAGTTCCAGCGACGCTTCAAACACGGTTTCTCCGCCGGCGTTGACGACGTCGAGCGCGGGCGGCGAGAAAGACGCCGAACCGCGCGACGGCGCGCACCCGGATGCGACCGCGTATGATCCTTCACGGAAAACATGACTCGAGAAACCCGCAGTAACCTCATCTTCCTCGCGATCATCCTGGCGATCCTCACGCCCGGCGCGGTGATTCTGTTTCGTAAAAAACTTCAGCCCACGCTCAAGCCGATGGCGATGCCGGAGGCGGTGCAGCGCGAGTTGGCGTACATCTCGCCGCTGGAAACGCCCCCGGGGCGCAAGCGGGTTGAGCCGCCTTTCACCGCGAAGTGGATTGAGTCGATCGTGCGCGAGCGGATCTTCAACGGTGCGGACGCGGGCGGACGCGAGGTCATTCGCCCGGTCGACCGCGACGGGCTGCCGCTGATGTCGGACAAAAGAACCTTTCAGCTCGTCGCCGTCGAGCCGCTCGAAAGCAGGATGCGTCTCTGGGTGATCCTGTGGGATGGCGAGCCCATGCGCGACGAGACGTGGTCGGTGAAACTCGCGGACGCGCAGGAGAAGTTCCAGATCGTCGACACGCGCTCGGTCGAGATCCCCGCGATCGTGCGTGAAGAGCTGGGTGAAACCGGCGTTATGCGGCCGCCACACGACATCGTGTGGCAGGAACTGGTCGTTCCGCGCGCTGCGGACGGCGCCGTGCGGCTCGAGCGTGGCTCGGGGCGGACGCCGGACTTCGTGAACTTCGTACCATCTTTCACAAACTCGGGAGCGACAAGACATTAGGGCATTTAAAACTTGATCTTGCTGAAAACGTACGGCATGATTTCTGCACGAGTCATTTCCACGCCCCGCATCCGTTCTGGGGCCTTGAGTTGGTTTGTCGGAAAAGGAGGCCATGATGGCCACAGTTGCAGCGGTGCCCGTTGACGCTCGGTCGCAGCTCACGCCGGGACAGGCGCTTCGCCTTGCCTGGGCGAGCTGGTTAATCCTCCTGGCCGTACCCGCCCTGCTGTTCCTGTCCGTCATGTGGACTTTCATCGGCGACGACACCAACGCCGACAAGGCGATCGCGGAGCGATGGTTTCTTGTTTGCATGGCGTACCTCGCCGTCGCCGTGCCGGCCGCGTTCTTTTGGCGCAGCCGGGAGTTCAAAGCGTACTGGCAAGGCAAGTGCGTCAGCCCCATGCGCTACCTGCGCGGCATGCTGACGCTCTGGCTGGCGATCGAAATCGGCGGCGTGATGGCGCTGATCGGCTGCTTCGTCTCCGGCTCATTGCTGCCGAATTTGCTGCCGGCGCTGGTCGCCTTCATGCTCTTCACCCCCTTCTGGCCGAGTGGTCGAGCGATGACCCACCCGGTGGGGGATGATGATGATTTTGAAGTGTATGAAGAGCCGCGGTGAGGAATTGACTTAATCGCGCGAGTGAATCTCCGATCTGGAGCTCCTCGCCAAGAGCGTCTAACATCTGTTACCCGCGCCGAGCCCCGATTGCTTCGGGGCGTCGGCGGCGGGTTTTATGACCGCTCCTTCGACTCCTTCGACCGCCTTCGAACCTGCCGTCCCATCCGAACAGGCGTCCAGGCCCGCCGCTGACGGCCTCGCACTCGTCCGCCTCCAGCAGGAACCGGAGATCGTCCTCACCTGGCTGGTGCGCCTGCGCTGGCTGGCGGCGGCGGGACAGATCCTGGCGACGACCGCCGCGTACGGGATCTTCGAGCTCGGCATCGCCGTCACGCCGATCGCCTGCGTCATCGCGGTGACCATCGCGTCGAACCTCGGCCTCGTGCAGCTCATGCGCTCCGGGCTGACGCGCGGGCGCGCGTGGCTGGTGCCGGGCGTGATCGTCCTGGACGTGCTGCTGCTGACGGCGCTGCTCTACTTCTCGGGCGGCGCGCAGAACCCGTTCAGCATTCTTTACATCGTGCACGTCGTGATGGCGGTCGTGGTGCTTGGCGCGGGATGGACCTGGCTGATCGCGGCGCTCGCGTCGGTCTGCTTCGGGCTGCTGCTTTTCTACCATCGCCCGGCGGCCGAGCGCGTGCCGTCACCGATGGTGGCGTCGCTGGGACAATGGCTGGCGTTTGCGTTGGTGGCGGCGCTGATCGGCTACTTCGTCGGGCGCGTCGCCGGCGCGCTGCGGAGGCGCGAGCAGGAACTGTCCGCCGCCCGCGAGCAGGCGGCGCGGAGCGAGCAGCTCGCGTCGTTGTCGACGCTCGCCGCCGGCGCCGCCCACGAGCTGGGCACGCCGCTCGGGACGATCGCGGTCGTCGCGAAGGAGTTGGAGCTCGCGTCGGCGCACGATCAGCTCGTGAACGACGACGCGAAGCTGATCCGCCAGGAAGTCGACCGCTGCCGCGCGATCCTCGACCGGATGCGCGTCGACATGATCGACGGGCTGCACCAGACGGTGACCGTCGCGCCGCTGGAAGACCTGATCGATCGCCTGCGCAGCGGCCTGCCGGAAGACGAGCGAAAGCGCTTGCGGGTGCGCTCGGTGCAGCCGCTGAAATTCGTGACCGGCCCGGTTCGCGCGATCGAGCAGGCGGTTCACGTGCTGCTGCGGAATGCGTTCGACGCGACGCCCGCGAGCGATCAGCCGGTCACGCTCGACATCCGCCGCCACGAAGGCAGTACGATGTTCAGCGTCGAAGACCGCGGCGCCGGAATGCCGCAAGACGTCCTGAAGCGCGCCGGCCGGCCGTTCTTCACGACGAAAGCGCCGGGCAAAGGCATGGGCCTCGGCCTGTTCCTCGTTCGCCTCGTCGCCGAACGGTACGGCGGAAAATTCGAGCTGACGTCGACCGTCGGCGTCGGCACGAAGTCGACGCTGGTGATTCCGGAGACGGTCGACGACGCGCACGCCGGCGAGACGGTTAACTAAAGTGGCTTGGGCGTCTCGCCCAAGCGTTCGCCGCGCTAGCGGCTCTTCACATTCAAACGGAGCGGCTGGCCGCCGCAAATACACGGGCGAGACGCCCAAGCCACGTTGAGGAAAGGTGATGTTGGAGTCGAAGCCGACCATTCTGGTAGTCGATGACGATGCGACCTTCCGCACGCGTCTCGTCCGCGCGCTTTCCAGTCGCGGCTACGAGACCTTCGAGGCGGGCGACGTCGACGCCGGCATCGCGCGGGCGCGCCAGCTCAAGCCGGCCCGCGCCATTGTCGACCTGCGCATGCCGGGAAAATCCGGACTGGACCTGATCTCGGCCCTAATGGAAATCGACGACGACATTCAGATCCTGGTCCTGACCGGTTACGGCAGCATCGCAACCGCCGTCGAAGCGGTCCGCCGCGGGGCGATCGATTATCTGAGCAAACCGGTGGATACGGAGCAAATCCTCGCGGTTTTCGATCGCGAAAGCGCTACGTCTGTTGCGATGGAAGTAACCGAAGCCAAACCGTCGCTGGCCCGCGTCGAGTGGGAGCACATCCAGCGCGTGTTGAGCGACTGCGGCGGCAATATTTCAGAGGCCGCTCGACAGTTAGGAATTCACCGCCGATCGCTACAACGCAAGTTGTCAAAACTTCCGCCTCTGGAGTAGCTTGCGCCCGCGACGCGCCGCGGATTCATGCGGTGCGATAACGATGCGGCGAAAAGCCGCACCCTCGGGCCGTTGACGGCGTGAGTTCAAATCCCAATAGTTAGCCGCCCCACACGGATGACCCGCCAGGGAAGCTCGCCGTTGTTGGTTGTTGTCAGAACGAAAGTGCGACTCACGCAATGTCCGAGCAGACGCCGACCAGCACGCCCACCACACGGTACGTCTTTCCGCGTTGGACGAACTACCTGCTGCTGATCCTCGCGATCGCGGGCGCCGGCGGCGCGCTCTACGTGCCGGTGCTCGTCCAGCTCGGCGCTTCGCCCCGCACGCTCGCCGTCGGGTACGCGCCGAAGCAGCCCGTCCCCTTCAGCCACGCGCAGCACGCCGGGGAACTTGGCATCGACTGCCGCTACTGCCACATCGGCGTCGACAAGGGCCCGCACTCGACCATCCCGCCGACGCAGACCTGCATGAACTGCCATTCGAGCGTGCGCTCGACCGTCCCGTCCGACACCGAGCCGGGCAAGCAGGTTGATAACCCGAAACTGCTTCCGGTCTTCGTCAGTTGGCGAACCGGCAAGCCGATCGAGTGGAGCCGCGTCCACGACCTGCCGGACTTCGCCTACTTCAACCACTCCGCGCACGTGAACCGCGGCGTGAGCTGCGTCTCGTGCCACGGACGCGTCGACCAGATGGACATCGTGGTCCAGGCGCAGCCGCTGAGCATGTCGTGGTGCCTCGACTGCCACCGCGCGCCGGAAAAAAGTCTCCGTCCGCTCGATCAGATCACCAACCTCGGATGGAAACCGCCGACCGGTGAAGCGGGCCTGAAGATGCAGCAGGAACTGAAGCAGCAATACAAGATCCGCGAGCCGGCCTACTTGACGGCCTGCTCGACGTGTCACCGTTAGGAAGAGTGTGCCGACCGTGTCGATTGAGCATCACATCAGCGGCCCGCAGTACTGGCGAAGCCTCGAGCAGCTCGCGGATTCGCCCGAAGTGCTGGCGCAGATTGAAGCGGAGTTCCCGCACTACAGCCCGGACGAAATCCGCGGCATGTCGCGCCGCAAGTTCATGAAGCTGATGGCCGCGTCGATGGCGCTGGCCGGAATCGGACTCGGCGGATGCCGCCGCTGGCCGCGCGAATCGCTGGCGCCGCAGACGAGCAACGTCGAAGGGCGAATTCCCGGACTGAGCGAGCACTACGCGACCGTGATGGAGCTCGGCGGGGTCGGGCACGGGCTGCTCGTCACCAGCTACGAAGGTCGGCCGATCAAGATCGAAGGGAACTCGCTCCACCCGTTCGCCCGCGTCGCGGAACACTACGGCTCGGCGGACGCGTACGCGCAGGCGAGCGTGCTCGAGCTGTACGATCCCGATCGCAGCCGCGGCCCGTCCGTCCGCGCCGGCAATGAAGTGCGGAAGAGCACGTGGGACGCCTTCCGCACCGCCGCCGCCAAAATGTTCGCCGGCAACGGCGCGAACGTCGCGGTATTGAGCGAATCCGCAAGCGGCCCGACCTTCGCCGATCTTCGCTCGCGCTTCCTGAAGAAATTCCCGAACGCGAAGTGGCACGAGTACGAGCCGGTCAGCAGCGACAACGAGCGAATCGCGACGCGGCAGGCGTTCGGGCAACCGCTGCGTCCGCGACTGCACCTCGAGAAGGCGGACGTCGTCTTCTCGCTCGACGCCGACTTCCTCGGCGAGCATCCCGCCCACACGCGCTACGCGAACGACTGGGTCGCGCGGCGCAAGAGCGCGGACGCGAACAAGACGATGAGCCGCGTCTACGTCGCCGAATCGCGCTTCAGCATCACCGGCGCGGTCGCCGACCATCGCCTGCCGATCAAGCCGTCGCGCGTGACGGCGATCGTCATGAACGTCGCCGCGCGACTCGGCATCAGCGGCACGGCGTCGGCGCTGGGCGATCTGACGGCGGACGAGACGAAGTTCGTCGACGCGGTCGCGCAGGACCTGAAGTCCGCCGGCAAGAATGCCGTCGTCGCCGCCGGTTCGCACCTCGACGCCGCTGCGCAGGCGATTGTCCACCGGATCAATTCGGCGATGGGCGCGATTGGCAACACGGTGACGCTGCTGAGCCTTCCGGACGCAGACCGCCCGACGCATGCGGACGCCATCGCGCAGCTCGGCAAAGACATCCACAACGGCGCCGTGCACACGCTGCTGATCCTCGGCGGCAATGCCGCGTACGATGCGCCGGCGGATCTCGAGATCGAAAAACTGATCGCGGCCGTGCCGAACTCCGTCCACCTCAGCGCCTACCGCAACGAAACCTCGCTCGCGTGCGCGTGGCAACTGCCGCGAGCGCACTACCTCGAAAGCTGGGGCGACGCCCGCGCCTACGACGGCACGATCTCGATCCAGCAGCCGCTCATCGAGCCGCTCTTCGGCGGCATTTCGCCGATCGAGCTGCTGGCGATGATCACTGGCGACGATGCCCGCGATGGTCGCGCGCTCGTGCTGCGGACATTCGGCGGAAACGACCGCGACTTCCGCGTCGCGCTGCACGACGGCATCGTCGCGAACAGCGCCTTCAAGCCCGCGACGGCGAACATCCAGCCGACCGCCGCCGCGCCCGCGCCGCCCGCGCCCGCCACCGCGCCGTCCGGCAATTTCGAAGTCCGCTTCCACGCCGACCCCAGCGTCTACGACGGCCGATTCGCCAACAATGCGTGGCTTCAGGAAACGCCCGATCCGCTCAGCAAACTGACGTGGGACAACGCCGCCCTGATCAGCAAGCAGGACGCCGACAAGCTCGGCGTCGGCAACGGCGGCATGCTGTCGATCACCGTCAGCCGCCGCTCGATCAAAATCCCCGCGTTCATCCTGCCGGGCCAACCGATCGGCGTGATCGGTCTGCCGCTCGGTTACGGCCGACGCGAAGCGGGCAACGTCGGCAACTCCGTCGGCTTCGACACCTACCAGATCCGCCCCGCCGGCGCCTTCGCCGCGATGGCGAACGTCACGAGCACCGGCGGCTCGTACAAGCTGGTCGCGACGCAGGAACATCACATCATCGACGAGGTCGGCTTCAAGGGCCGCGAAGAGCGCGTCGGCGAAAAGTTCAAGAGCGGCATCGTCGTCCGCGAAACCACGCTCGCCGAGTTTCAGAAGAACCCGCGCGCCGCGCATCCGCACGGCCACGGCAACGTCAAGCTCCAGCTCTTCGATCCGCCCTACGAAAACCCGCCAAAGCACGATCACGCGCCGATCGCGTTCAACGAGCCGCACGCGTGGGGCATGGCGATCGACATGACCGCGTGCATCGGCTGCAACGCGTGCATGGTCGCCTGCCAGAGCGAGAACAACGTACCGGTCGTCGGCAAGGAGCAGGTCGCGGTCAATCGCGAGATGCACTGGATCCGCATCGACCGCTACTTCAAGGGCGCGATGGACGATCCGAATCCGGAAGTCGCGTTCCAGCCGATGATGTGCGTCCACTGCGAGAACGCGCCGTGCGAACAGGTCTGCCCCGTCGCCGCCACCGTGCACGACACGGAGGGCCTCAACACGATGGTCTACAACCGCTGCATCGGCACGCGGTACTGCTCGAACAACTGCCCGTACAAGGTCCGCCGCTTCAACTACTTCGACTTCCACAGCATTGGCCCCAAGGCGGGGCGCTTCCCGGACCCGTGGCTGAACCTGCCGGACACGCAGCAGCGCGAGTCGGTCGATCCGATCCGCGCGCTGGCGTTCAACCCGGACGTCACCGTCCGCATGCGCGGCGTGATGGAGAAGTGCACCTACTGCGTGCAGCGCATTCAGGGAACCAAGATCAAGGCGAAGAACGAATTCCTGGCCGGGCAGCGCGACAGCGACATCGTCCGCGACAAGGAAGTCATGACTGCCTGCGCCCAGGCGTGCCCAACGCAGGCGATCGTCTTCGGCAACCTGAATGACCCGAAGGCGGACGTCACCCAACTGCATCGCAACCCGCGCGCGTACAGCGTGCTGGAAGAGCTGAACACCCGCCCGCGCACACAGCACCTCGCCAAGCTGCGCAACCCCGCCTCGGCAGCGGCGACGACAGCGGCGGAGACAGCGAAGGAGGCGCATCACTGATGACTGTCATCCCGCACGACCAACTTCCGCGCCTGAGCGCCGACGAAGTCGACAACACCGTCGAACGCCCGGGCGAGCGCGCCCCGCTCGTCCTCGGCGGGAAAGATCTCACCGACGTCACCGACACCGTCACCTCGATCACGCTGCGCAAGACGCCGAAGGCCTGGTACGTCGCGTTCGCATTCTCACTGATGCTCCTCAGCCTGCTCGGCATCACCGTCGGCTACCTCGTGACGACCGGCGTCGGCGTCTGGGGAAACAACCAGCCGGTCGCGTGGGCGTTCGACATCGTCAACTTCGTCTTCTGGGTCGGCATCGGCCACGCCGGCACGCTCATCAGCGCCATCCTCTTCCTCTTCCGCCAGAAGTGGCGCACCGGCATCAACCGCTTCGCCGAGGCGATGACCATCTTCGCCGTCATGTGCGCCGGCATCTTCCCCGCGCTGCACGTCGGTCGGCCGTGGCTGGCGTACTGGCTGTTTCCGATCCCGAACCAGATGGGCATGTGGCCGCAGTTCCGCAGCCCGCTGCTGTGGGACGTCTTCGCGGTCTCGACCTACGCGGCCGTCTCGCTGCTCTTCTGGTACGTCGGGATGATCCCGGACCTCGCCACGCTGCGCGACCGCTCGACCTCGAAGATCAAGCAGCTCGTCTACGGCGCCTTTTCGCTCGGCTGGACCGGCTCGAACCGCCACTGGCATCGCTTTGAGAAGGCGTACCTGCTGCTGGCCGCGCTTGCGACGCCGCTCGTGCTCTCGGTGCACTCGGTCGTGTCATTCGATTTCGCAACGTCGCAAGTACCCGGCTGGCACACGACGATCTTCCCGCCCTACTTCGTCGCCGGCGCGGTCTTCGGCGGATTCGCGATGGTGCTGACGCTCGCTATCCCGGCGCGGCAGTTCTTCGGCCTCAAGGACATCATCACCCGCCGACACATCGACAACATGTGCAAGGTGCTGCTCGGCACCGGCTTGATCGTCGCCTACGCGTACGGCGTCGAGTTCTACATCGCCTGGTACAGCCAGTCGCACTTCGAGCAGTTCCACTTCCTCAATCGCATCGGCGGCCCGTACGGCTGGGCGTGGGCGTGCATGACGTTTTGCAACGTCGTCGCGCCGCAGTTCCTCTGGAGCAAGCGGGTGCGCGGCAACCTGGCGGCCGTGATGGCTGTCGCCATGTTCGTCAACATCGGCATGTGGTTCGAGCGCTTCGTGATCATCGTCGGCGGACTGCATCGCGACTTCCTGCCCAGCTCGTGGGGCATGTACATGCCGACCTGGGTCGACCTCGGCATGCTCGCCGGCAGCTTCGGGCTCTTCTTCACGATGTTCCTGCTCTTCTGCCGCTACCTGCCGATGGTCGCGATGGCGGAAGTGAAGACGGTGATGCCGGAATCGCATCCGCACGAAGGCCCGCACGTGAACCGCCACCGCTTCGACTACTGGCCCGACGAGCGCGACGCCATGCCGCCGATGAAGAAGGGCGAAGCGACGCAGAACATCCGCGATTGGACGGGGTTGTAAACCATGGCGACGACGAGCCGCACAAGCACGACGCATGCCCCGCCGCCGGAAGTGACGCGCGCCGGTCACGTTCCGCGCTACGAACGTGCGGCGGGCGAGCTCGAGCTCGAAGCGGAAGTGCTGGCCGGTTATCTCGCGGAGTTCGAGAACGTCGATGCAATCATGACCGCCGCCGAAAAAGTGCGCGACGCCGGCTATCGCCGATGGGACGTGCACAGCCCGTTCCCGATTCACGGCATGGACGACGCGATGGGCATCCGCCCGACCATCCTGCCTTGGCTCGTCGCGACCGGCGGCGTCCTCGGGCTGCTCGGCGGGCTCGCGCTGCAGATCTTCGCCAACGCCATCGACTACCCGCTCTTCATCAGCGGCAAGCCGCTCGTCAGCCTGCCGGCGTTCATCCCGGTCATCTTCGAGTGCACGATCGCGGGGGCGGCGTTTACGGCGGTGTTCGGCATGCTCGTGCTGAACAAGCTGCCGATGCTTTACAACCCGCTCTTCAAGAGCGAGCGCTTCCGCCGCGTGACCAGCGACCGGTTCTTCGTCGTCATCGACGCGACCGATCCGAATTTTGACGAGAAGCAGACGCTGCAACTCCTGCAATCGCTCAATCCGATTGCGATCGAGAGGTTCGAGGACTGATGGCAGAGGCACGCGACCAACACGAAGACGCAGCCGAGCCGCAGCAATCGGCCGACGACGACATGCCGCGCAATCCGCTGGCGGATTTGCGCCTGCGCCGCCCGCCGTTCTGGATGATCGCGGCGTTTTTGATCTTCGTCGTCGTGAGCTGGCTCCCGCTCGTCGTCGCCGCGCGTCGGCGCGTCTCGACATCCGAAATGCCGCAGATTCACCTGGTCCAGGACATGGACAATCAGCCGCGCTACCGCGGGCAGCAGGCGAATCCCGTTTTTGCCGACGGGCGAACGGTTCGCCCCGCCATCGCCGGCACCGTCGCGCGCGGCGAGCTCGATCTGGACGACCACCTCTTCCGCGGCTACACGCGCGGCAGCGACAACAAGGTGACGTTCTTCAGCGGCTTCCCGAAGCAGATCAAGGTCGATGAGCGATTCCTGAAGCGCGGGCGGTTGCAGTTCAACATTTATTGCGCGCCCTGTCACGGCGATGACGGCGCCGGACAAGGCGCGGTCCATCAGCGCGCCGTCGCGCTCCAGGAGCCCAAGTGGGTCCCGCCGGCGAATTTGCACGACGCCGCCATCAAGGCGCGGCCGGAAGGTCATCTGTACAACACCGTCACCAACGGAATTCGCAACATGGCCGGTTACGGCAGCCAGATCACGCGCGTCGAGGATCGCTGGGCGATCGTCGCGTATCTGCGGGCGCTCCAGCTCAGCCAGGACGCGCCCGCCGACGTCGTTCCGCCGGAGAAGTTGAGCACCGTGAAGTAGTTCGCGCGCGTCGCGAGGAGTTTCGTGTCAGAGCATTTGGAACATGACGCCGCCCCGGAGCAGATCGACCTCACCCAGGAGGACGTCTCGCTCGGCGAGCGCGCCTGGCCGGTCTACAACCTCGCGAAGATCGCGGGATTCGTCGGCATCATCGGCGGCGTGCTGCTCGGGTATTTTCTCGACCGCGATCACACGTTCCGGCGGTTTTACTTCGCATACCTCGTCAGTTGGGCGTTCTTTCTCAGCATCGCGCTCGGAGCGCTGATCTTCGTGCTGCTTCAGCACCTGACCCGCGCCGGATGGAGCGTCAGCGTCCGCCGATCCGCCGAGGGATTGGCGATGACGCTGCCGATCCTCTTCGCGTTGTCGGCGCCGGTGGTCGTCTCCGTCCTCATCGGCCACGGCGATTTGTACCGCTGGGCGCAGCCGATCAGCCACCGCGCGGACACGATGCACGGCGAAGGCGATTCCGCCAGCGCCCACGACGTCGCCGAGAAACAAGGCGCCGCCGGAGCACACCAGGGCACGCAAGGCGCGCCGCCCAAGGATGCGAGCCGCGTCCCGCCGCTCGATGAGCTCACGCTCAAGAAGCGGCCGATGCTCAACCCGTGGTTCTTCACCGTTCGCATCATTTTCTACTTCGCCGCCTGGAGCGGCATCGCGATCTGGTACTGGCGCAGGTCCGCCGAGCAGGATCGCACCGGCGCGATCGAGCTCACCGAGCGCATGCAGGAGCGCAGCGCGCCCGCCCTGGTGATCATGGGCATCACGATCACGTTCGCGGCGTTCGATCTGCTGATGTCGCTCGATCCGCACTGGTTCAGCACGATGATGGGCTTGTACTACCTCGTCGGCTGCATCCTCGCCGCGTTCGCCGCGCTGATCCTGTGCCTCGGGATGCTCCAGAAGCTCGGCTATCTGCAGCGCAGCGTCACGATCGAGCACTACCACGACTTGGGAAAGTGGCTCTTCGGCTTCGTCTTCTTCTGGGGCTACATCGCGTTCAGCCAGTACATGCTGATCTGGTACGCGAACATCCCGGAAGAGACCGGCTGGCTCGCGCGCCGCGGCGCCAGCACCGCAATGGAGCATCTGCATCCGCCGGACGGCAGCGGGCCGCTCAACCGGTGGACGATCGTCTCGATCGTCCTGCTCTTCGGCAAGTTCATCATTCCGTTCATCGGGCTCATGAGCCGCCACGTAAAACGTCGCCGCGGAATGCTGATGTTCTGGGCGGCTTGGGTGCTGGTCTTCCACTGGGTCGACCTGTTCTGGGTGATCATGCCGGAGCTGGACATCGACTGGCGCACTGAGATCTCGCACGTGCATTTCGGCGCGGTAGAGATCCTCTGCTTCCTCGGTGTCGGAGGAATTTTCATGGCAACGTATCTGCGGTTCCTCGCGAAGAACTCCCTGCGTCCGCTGCACGATCCGCGAATTCACGAATCAGTGATTTTCCAAAACATTTAGCCGCGTCGCTCGCGACGCGCGTGTCCGCATAAAGTTCGAGAACGACCATGGCACAACGAGAACAAGCAAACGTCCCGCTCCTGCT
>JAXDMN010000299.1:0-10653 GCA_034666045.1 Phycisphaerales bacterium
AGGACGCCGAGCGGAACGGGCGGATCGACAAGGAGACCGTCATCATCGAGCCGACCAGCGGCAACACCGGGATCGCGCTCGCGTTCGTCTGCGCCGCCAAGGGATACAAGCTGATCCTGACCATGCCGGAGTCGATGTCGATCGAACGCCGGCGGCTGCTGAAAGCGCTCGGCGCGCAGGTCGTGCTGACGCCCGCGGCGGAGGGCATGCGCGGGTCGATCAACAAGGCGGAGGCGCTGCTCAAGGATCACAAGAAGAGCTACATGCCGATGCAGTTCGACAACCCGGCCAATCCGGAAGTTCATCGCAAGACGACCGCCGAGGAGCTGTGGGCGGATACGAACGGGCAGATCGACATCCTCGTCGCGGGCGTCGGCACGGGCGGCACGATTACCGGCGTCGCCGAGGTGATCAAGCCGCGCAAGCCGAGCTTTCTGGCGATCGCGGTCGAGCCGGTCACGTCGCCGGTCATCAGCCAAACGCTTAAAGGCGAGCCGATCAAACCCGGGCGGCACAAGATCCAGGGCATCGGCGCCGGATTCGTCCCGAGCAACCTGCACACGAACGTGATCGACGAGGTCATTCAGATCACCGACGAAGAATCGTTCGAGTGGGCTCGGCGGCTGGCGAAGGAGGAAGGGATCTTCGCCGGCATCAGCAGCGGCGGAAACATGGCCGCGGCGGCGAAGGTGGCCGCCAGGCCGGAGAACAAGGGGAAGACGATCGTCACGGTGATGTGCAGCTTTGGCGAACGATATCTGAGCACGCCGTTGTTCGAAGAGGAATAACGGCATGAAGCTCGATCTTCGCCGCGTCATCCTGTTCGTGGATGACATGGCCGTCATGACGGATTTTTATGAGAAGCAGCTCGGGCTGAAGGTGTTGACGCGCGAAGAGCGGTGGGTCGATTTCGACGCCGGCGGCTCGCGGCTCGCGCTGCACAGCGGCGTGTCGAACCCCGGGCGGACGAAGATCTGCTTCTACGTTTCGGACGTCTCCAAAGCGCGGCAGGAACTCATCGACCGCGGCGTCCGCATGGGCAAAGATCCCGGCCCTGCCAAGGACGAGTTGCAGTTGTGCGACGGAAAAGATCCCGAAGGGAACACGTTTCAGTTATCAAACCGGCCCTGAGCGGGTCATCGTGGAGAGTTTGGCAAACATGGCAGAACAGAAGGCAACGAACGTCACCTGGCACGAAGGCTCCGTCACGCGCGATGAGCGCGAAAAACTGCTCGGGCAGAAGGGCGTCACCGTTTGGATGACCGGCCTGAGCGCGTCGGGCAAATCGACGATCGCCGTCATCCTCGAACAGATGCTGCTTCACCAAAAGAAGCACGCGTATCGCCTCGATGGCGACAACATTCGAATGGGCCTGAACAAGAACCTCGGCTTCAGCGCGGAGGATCGCACGGAAAACATCCGCCGCATCGGCGAGGTCGCGAAGTTGTTCACCGACGCAGGCGTGATCGCGATCACCAGCTTCATTTCGCCGTACCGGAAGGACCGCGACGCGGTGCGCGCGGGGATGAAGCCTGGCGAGTTCATCGAGATCTATATCAATGTTTCTCTGGACGCCGCGGAGAAGCGCGACCCGAAGGGGCTGTACAAGAAAGCCCGAGCCGCGGTGGCGGCGGGCAAGGGGATGGGCTTCACCGGCATCGACGATCCGTACGAAGCGCCGGAGAAACCGGAGATGGTGATCGACACGGAAAAGATGAAGCCCGAGGAGGCGGCGGAAAAGATCCTCGCGTACCTCGACAAGGGCGGCTATCTGCGCGCGTGAAAGAGAAGAGAGAGTTCACCACGAAGCCACGAAGAGCACGAAGTCGTCCTTCTCGATCTCGGGCCGGAGACCGGTGGCGATGTTGAGGGATGTGAAACTGAAGAGACCCGCTTCGTGATCTTCGTGGCTTCGTGGTTCAACCGCTTTTCCCCGCGACATGATCCGCATCACCGACACAATCGACGGCGTCACCGGCGCGATGCTGAAGCAGTTTTATATCGACGCCGACTTCGATAATGGCCGGACGGCGGAACAGCACGAGACAGCGTTTCGGAACTCGGTTGTGAGGTTGGCGTTCGACGGCGATGCGCTTGTCGGCGCGGCGCGGGCGATTACCGATGGCGTCCGCTGCGCGGCGGTGTTCGACGTCTGTGTGCTCCCATCGCATCGCGGTCGCGGGATTGGGCGGATGATCATGCGCGCGCTCGTCGACGCGCTCGCGGGGCAGTTCGTCGTCCTCACGTGCGAGCAGCCGCTGCAAAAGCTCTACGCCGAGTTCGGTTTCGCGCCGCTGCGCGGCGACGACGTCGCGCTGGCGATCCCGGACTGAGACTTGCCCGAACGTTGCAATGCCTGCCAGGTACGGTAACGATGCCGGTCATGCCCGACCCGTTGCAGCAATTGTTCTCGAACCTCGATAAGTGGCGGCATCTTCCGAACTACCAGCTCGAGCGACGGCTCGATATTTTCTTCACGCCGTACCTCGTTGACCTGCTCACTGCGCACGTCGGCACGCCGCTGCTGCCGGTCATCGTGCCGGAGATGCCGCTCAAACGCGCGGACAGCAGCAAGTCGCGGAAGGTTGACTACGTGTTGTTCGCGGCGGACGGTTCTGCGGTTTACTTCGTGGAACTGAAGACGGACCGCGGCTCGCGGCGGGACGTGCAGGATCAGTACCTCGCCGACGCGGTCGTGCGCGGGTTTCCTCAGATTCTCCGGGACTTGCTGCAGATCCTGTCGGACACGAACAGCCATCACAAGTACTTTCACCTCCTGACGCTGCTGGAGCGCGCAAACCAGTTGAAAATCGCGGAGCACGTTGCGCCTGCGTTGTACCCGGTCCGTCGGCGCGGGTTTTGTTTTTCGGATGGCTGTGTGGAGGTCGTGGCCGCGGGCGCGCCGATCCGGGTTGTTTACATTCAACCAGCGAAGACCGACGGTTGCGACTGCATCGACTTCACGGAGGTGGCCCACTTCGTCGGGCGTCATGCCGATCCGGTCAGCCGCCTGCTTGCAACGCATTTGGCGCGGTGGCAACCGGCCGCCGGCACGATGCCGCCGGAGGGACGTGATGTCTGATTATGTCGACCTCCACTGTCACTCCACTGCCTCGGACGGCACATTGCCGCCGCGAGAGGTGGTGCGGTTGGCGAAGCAGAGCAATCTGACGGCGTTGGCGCTGACGGATCATGACACGGTGGCCGGATGCGCGGAGGCGCGCGACGAAGCGGGAAAAGTCGGGATCGATTTTCTTTGCGGCATCGAGATCTCCGCGGAATATCCGCCGCCGGGGACGATGCACATTCTGGGGTATGGCGTCGATCCGGAGAATCCCGCGCTGAAGAGTCTGACCGAGACGCTCATCGCCGGGCGGGATAATCGCAATCCGCGGATTGTTGAAAAACTGAACGAGATGGGCGTCGCGGTGACGATGCGCGAGTGGGAGGACGAGGCGAAGGGCGGCGTGCTCGGGCGGCCGCACCTGGCGGCGATTCTGGTGCGCAAGGGGTACGTCTTGTCGATCAAGCACGCGTTCGACAAATACATTGGCCAGGGCGCGCCGGCGTATTTCGACAAGGAGCGGCTGACGCCGCGGCAGGCGTTCGAGCGCATCGCGGCCAGCGGCGGCGTGGCGGTCCTCGCCCATCCGATTCAGTTGCGGACGCAGAATGATGCGCAGCTCGAGCGCGTCATAAAAGATCTCGTTGATCTCGGCCTCGCGGGGCTCGAAGTGATTTACAGCGATCATGACGACGCATGGATCGCGAAATGTGCTGCCTTGGCCGATAAATTCCGCCTGCTCAAGACCGGCGGCAGCGATTTCCACGGCGCCAACAAAAAAGACATCCAACTCGGCTCCGCGCGGGGTCGACGAATTCCGCGGGAGATGTTCGATCGCTTGCGGGAAAGATTGGGAACCACAGATGAACACGGATGAACACAGATAGGAGCAAGCGTTTATATCCGTGTTCATCCGTGTTCATCTGTGGTTTCAACCTCTTACAATTGACCCGTGGCGAATTTCGATCTCAATCAAATTCTTTCGTGGCTGATTCCCGATCCGGCTGACTGCCGCCGGGAGGCGCAGCAGCTTCGCCTCGCTGATCCGAACGCTTCATCCGAGCAGCTCGCCCGTCGGGCGGTCAAGGGTTCGCAGAAATGGGCGGCGACGATCGGCGGGGCGACCGGGATGGCGGCGAGTCCGGTAACGATGCTTCCGGCGGCGGTGGCGGACATGGCGGGGATGCTCAAGCTCGAGGGGACGCTGGCCGGCACGATCGCGGCGCTGCTCGATCCTGAATCGCTCGACGATGACGAGACGTTTCGCAAGGAAATCCTCCGCGTCGTCTTTCCCGGCGCGGTCAGCCAGGCGCTGCGCAAGGTCGGCATCCGCGCCGGCGAAGAGGCGACGAAAAACCTGGTCCGAAAACTCGCGGGCCGCGAGGCGGCGAAGGAACTGGGCGAGCGGGCGGCGAAAATGCTCGGGATTCGGCTGACGGAGAAAGCGATCGCGACCAAAGCCGTCCCGCTCGTCGGCGCCGGCATCGGGGCGGCGTGGAATTGGCTGGAAATCCAGGCCGTCGGCAATCGCGCGATCGGCTACCACCTCGGCCTCGATTCGCCCGGCACGCGGGCCCGCAAGCGCGTCGCCTCGTTCGTTCGCGACACGAAACGGAAATTCCCCCGGCGAAAAACGCGCGATTGAACGGACGATTTCGCCGGCCCCGATGAAATTTTGCGCCGCGACTAAGCCTCTCTTGCTGGCGTGACGATCAATTAAGCAGAGAGGCCGCACGATGAAGGGAATCATTGCTCTGGTCACCGTTTCGCTGATGCTGCTGGCGGTGTGCGTCGCCGCCAGCGCGGCGTAACGATCTTGCCGCTCGCCGTCATCGGGTCACGCCGCCGCGCGATTCGACAGCGCCCACCCCGCATCATCTCGTCTACCCGCGCCGTTAAAAATTGTCGGCCGCATCCGCGTCGGTTATAACGCTCGCCCCACACGCGGAAAGGATTTTTACATGGAACGGACCCTCATCATCCTGAAGCCCGACGCCATCCAGCGCGGGCTCACCGGCGAAATACTGACGCGCTTCGAGAAGAAGGGGTTGCAGATCGTCGGCTGCAAGTTCATGAAGATCCCACAGCAGCTCGCCGAGACGCATTACGAGCCGCACAAGGGCAAGCCGTTCTATCCCGGCCTGGTCAAGTTCATGACCAGCTCGCCGGTCGTCGTGCTCGCGTTGCAGGGGAAGGATTCGATCACCATCGCGCGGAAAATGATGGGCGCAACCTTCGGCTCCAAGGCCGAGCCCGGGACGATCCGCGGCGACTTCGGCGTGTCGAATTCGTTCAATCTCATCCACGGCTCCGATTCGCCCGAGGCGGCGCAGCGCGAGCTGGGGCTGTTCTTCAAAAAGGACGAGCTCGTGGATTGGCAGCCGGCGTCTCAGGGATGGGTCTATGACATGGCGAAGGGCCAGCCGGAGTGAGCGACATTCGGCTGGTTGTCTTCGACCTCGGCCGCGTGCTGTGCCGCATCTGTGATGGCTGGCAGCATGCGTGTAACGTCGCGGGCGTGAAGGGTGCGCCGACGGGAGAGCTTTCGCGCGAGGCCTACCAGGCGATTCATACGGCGATGTGCGCGCACGAAGTGGGGGAGGCGAATGTCGATGATTTCGCCCGCGTGGCCGCGCCGCACCTCGGCGTTTCGGTCCGGGATTTCGTGGCGATGCACAACGCCTACACGATCGGCCCATACGACGGCGCTGCGACGCTGCTCGACGACCTGCGGGCCGCCGGCGTCACGACCGCGTGCCTGTCGAACACGAATGCGAATCACTGGCGGCTCATGTTCGAACCCGGGCCGGCGCGGATGCCGCTCGAGAAGCTGAATCACCTCTTTGCGAGTCACCTCCTCGGCTTGCGCAAACCGGACGATCGCATTTACGCGCACGTGGAGCAGGCGACCGGGACTGCCGCGCGGGAGATCGTCTTCTTCGACGACATCGAAGAGAACATCGCCGCCGCGGCGCAGCGCGGGTGGCAGGCGCATCGGATCGAGATCGACTCCGACCCGATCGCGCAGCTCCGTCGCCATCTCCACTCGCACGATGTTCTTGCGCTGAAGTGATTTATTGTTAGCAAAAGCTAGTCATCGCAGTATGCTGTCCCGCTTATGTCGCCTCGCCGCCGTCGATGGGTGCGAATCGGGCTGACGATGCTGCTGCTGTACGGCCTGGTCATCGTCTTCGGCGGCTGCGCGGACAAGCTCATTCTCCATCCGCCGGCGGGGCACATCGACGCCGGCCGCGCGACGCCGCTCACGGTGCAGTCGCAGGGGCGCGCGGTCGAAGTATGGACGGCGCGTTCGCCCGCGGCGGCGACTGACGGTGACGTCGAGGCGTACGTGCTCGAGTTCTGCGGCAACGCGACCCGGGCGGAGCAGATTGCGCAATACGTCGCCGATCGGTGGCGGCGGTTTCCGGTCGAAGTGTGGGTGATGAATTACCCCGGCTTCGGCGGTAGCGCGGGCGCGGCAAAGCTTCACGATATTCCGCCGGCGGCGCTGGCGACGTACGACGCGCTGCGCACGCGCGCCGGCGGCAAGCCGATATTTCTTTGCGGCAACAGTTTGGGCACGACGTCCGCGCTCTACGTCGCCGCGAACCGGCCGGCGGCGGGGTTGATCCTTCAGAATCCGCCGCCGCTGCGCAGGCTGCTGCTGGCGAATTACGGCTGGTGGAATCTGTGGCTCGCGGCGGGGCCGGTTGCGATGCAGGTGCCGGCGGAATTGAACGCGACGACCACGGCCCCGCACGTCGCCGCGCCGGCGGTGTTCATGTCCGCCACGGACGATGAAGTGGTTCCGCCGAAATATCAACGGCTCGTGTATGACGCCTATCGCGGCGAGAAACGGCTCATCGTGATCTCGGGCGCGACGCACAATTCGTCCGTGAACGGCGATAGCGAGCGGGAGCTCCAGGATGGGATGGATTGGCTGTGGGAACGGCGCCACGGCGCCTCGAAGGATCAGCGATGACCGCCCGCAGTCGCCGCCGATGGCGAACGATTTGCGCGCTGGGATGCGTGCTGGTCGGTGTCATGGTCGTCGCGGCGGGGTGCGCGGATCGATTGATTCTTCCGCCGGTCCCGAAGGTGGGTGAGGGTGATGGTTCGCTGCGCGTGATGATCCAGCGCGGCGACTGGTGCGTGCTGGAAAGCTTTCGCGCGCGATCGCCGGGGGCAAAAGATGTCGAGCCGCGGGCGTTCGTGCTGCGGTTCAGCGGCGATGCGGATACGGCGGCGAAATGGACCGCGGATCGATGGCGCGATCGGCCGGTCGAGGCGTGGGTGGTCAATTATCCCGGCTATGGCGGAAGCAGCGGGCCGCGCACGCTGCGGGAGATCGCGGACGCGGCGCTGGTAGCGCATGACGAGATACGGCGCGTCGCGGGCGAGCGGCCGATCATCGTCGAGGGTTTTTCGCTTGGCACCGTGCCGGCGTTGCATGTGGCGGCGAATCGGCCGGTCGCCGGCGTGATCGTGCAGAACCCGCCGCCGCTGCGGCAGGTCGTGCTGCGGCAGCACGGCTGGTGGAATCTTTGGCTGCTTGCGGGTCCGGTCGCGCTCAACCTGCCGCGC
Organism: Phycisphaerales bacterium; assembly: GCA_034666045.1. Taxonomy (GTDB): domain Bacteria; phylum Planctomycetota; class Phycisphaerae; order Tepidisphaerales; family Tepidisphaeraceae; genus JAICTV01. The sequence goes on from JAXDMN010000299.1 coordinate 7,649, forward strand.
GAGGTCGACAGCATCGCCAACGCGAAGCGCTGCCGCGCCCCGGCCGTGTTCATCATCGCCGAGAAGGACGAAATCGTTCCGCCGGCCCTTCAGCGCGAAATTTTCGACAGCTACGGGGGTGAAAAACGCCTCATCGCGCAAATGGGTGCAGGTCACGTTACGCCACTCGATGAAAAGACGATGCAAGCGATGCAGGACGCGATGGATTGGATGCTCGAAAGCCGCTGACCCGTTTCGCCTGCGCGGGCGCCGGAAATTCCGCGTTGTTGGCATCCGCGGCGGAGGGTATTGGTGACGGGACAGGAGTGTTGTTGATGAGTCGTATTCGTCCCCTGCGCGGCGCCGCGGATTTCGAAATCGAACCCCTGGAAACGCGACGCCTGCTGGCGGCGACGTATTACGTCAGCCCGACCGGCAGCGATGCGAACGACGGTCGCTCGCCACAGACGGCGTGGCAGACGATCGGCCGGGCGAACGGGAAGAACTGGAACCCCGGGGATCGGCTGCTCTTCGAGGGCGGGCAGACGTTCAGCGCGTCCGGCGCGGCGGGGCCGAACGTCGTCGCGAATTCGTTTTTTGATAGCGGGCTGACGGGTTGGAGCGACACGCTCGGAACGTCGGCGGGCGCGTCGAGCGTCAGCGCAACCGGCGGACGCGATGGCGGGCCGGCGCTTCAAGTCTCTGGCGCGGGCGGCGTCGCAGGAGCGCGGGCGCAGGATGTGACGGCGTCGCTCGTCGGCAACCAAGCCTATAAAATGTCGTTTCAGACGCTCGTGCAGAACGCCGGCAGCGGCATCCGCCGCGTTGGAATCACCTTCACGCTCGGCGGGCAGGACGTCGCGACGTTCTATCGCGGTTTTCGCAACACGGACTGGGACGAAACGAAGTTTTCCTTCGTCTCGCCCGGCTCGTTCGACAAGGCGTACGTCTGGGTTTCGCGCTACGGCGACAGCGCGACCGTCTTCGCGGACGACATTACGCTCAGCAAGCTGCCGAACGGCATCGTGCTCGACGCGTCCGACGCCGGTACGATCGAGTTCCCGCTCATTATTTCGTCTTACGGCGTCGGCAAGGCGACGATCAACGCGGGCGATGGCATCGGACTGTGGGGGAGCAACGTCGCGGCGGTGCAGGTCGAGAATTTGAACTTCGTCGGCTCGTGGAACTCGCGCAACGGCAGCGGCGGAAACGTGGGCGTCGGCGTCGAGTTCGTCAACACGCGCAGCGACAACTCCAAGCTCGAGCACATCGTCGTCCACAAGTGCGACATCAGCGGCTTCATGTGGGCGGGCATCCGCATCGGCGGGGCGGCGGCAAAGAGCGGCTTCCGGGGCGTGCTGATCACCGACGACGTCATTCGCGGCAACGGCGACGTCGGCATCCACATCCGCGGCGAGTTCGATAAAGATTCCGCGCTCTACTCGAACGAAAAAGTCTTCGTCGCGCGCTGCAAGGTCTATTCGAACAGCGGCATCCCGGACAGGTCGTCCACGTCCGGCAACGGAATCCTCATGAGCGACGTCGCGTACGGCACCGTCGAGCGGACGGTCGTTCATCACAACGGCGCGCTCAGTGATTTCACCGGCGCGGGGCCGATCGGCGTCTTCGCCTTCGACGCGACGAAGATCACGTTTCACTACAACGAGTCGTACGAGAACAAGACCGGTTCGACGCGCGACGGCGCGGGCTTCGATTTCGACAGCGGCGTCACCAGCTCGGTGATGCAGAACAATTATGCGCATGACAACGACGGCGCGGGCTATCTGCTCGGACAGTTCACCGGCGGTCGGCCGTGGGGTCGAAATATCGTCCGCAACAACATCAGCCAGAACGACGGGCGAAAAAACTCGTACGGCGGCATCACGCTCAGCGGCCCGCCCGGGCCGTACAACCTCATCGTCGAGCACAACACGATCTACATGTCGCCGTCGCCGAATGGCGGGGTGCAGTCCGGCGTGCGATTGAAGTACGCCGGCACCGGCGTGCATTTTCGCAACAACATCATCTTCACGACCGGCGGCGCCCTTGCGATTGAATCGGACAAGAATGCGGAGTTCGCGCAGTTCAACGGTAATGATTTCTGGAACCCGAACGGCCTGAAGATCAAGTGGAATGGCGTCTTGCACACGACGCTCGAAAGCTGGCGCGGCGCGACTGGCCGCGAGATGAGCGGGACGGCGCCGACCGGCATGAACGTCGATCCGCAACTCGTCGCGGCTGGCGGCGGCGGAACGATCGGCAACGCGTTCAAGCTGCACGAGCTGACGCCGTACCGCCTGCGGTCGTCGTCGCCGATGATCAACAAGGCGGTCACGATCGCGTGGGGTTTTAAGGGCTACGGTCCGGCGGCGGTGGATTATTACGGCACCGCCCTAACCGGCGTCCGCGATGTCGGCGCGGCGGAGTTCGCGTGAGCAATAGCGCGGCGCGCGGTCGCGTTCCCACCCATGTCATCCTGAGGTACTCCGAAGGATCTGGCCCGATTGACGAGGAACGCAGATCCTTCGGAGTACCTCAGGATGACAAGCTTTCCCTTCAGGGCTTTACGATGTCTGCGTGATGTTCGACAAGCTGACCTGAAATGACAGTTGCTCCAACTGAACCGCCAGGTCCACCGCGTTGAGGGCGACGTCCTGCGGCACCGTCAGCGAGACGGGCGCGAAGTTCAGCAATCCCCGCACGCCCGCGGCGACGAGTTGATCGGCGACGTCTTGCGCGTTGTCGGCCGGCACCGCGATCATGCCGAGCTTGATGCTTTGCTTCTGCACCGTCGTCGCTAAGTCGGCCAACGATTGGATGACGAAGCCGCCGTGCTTTTTGCCGACCTTGTTGGGGTCGGCGTCGAAGACGGCGACGAGACGAAAACCCTTCTGGTCGAATCCGCGATACGCCAGCAGTGCACGACCCAGATTACCGGCGCCGACCAACAGGACGTTCCACGTCTTATCCGTCCCGAGGATCCGCTTGACCTGCGCTATCAGGTCATCGACGCGGTAGCCGATGCC
>JAXDMN010000300.1:0-10429 GCA_034666045.1 Phycisphaerales bacterium
CGCACTGCATCGCGTCATGCTCGATGAACTGTTCCTGCACGGGATGGAGCTTTTCGCCCTGTGCGATGCCTTCGATCGTGCGGATCTTTTTGTTCTGCGCGTCGATCGCGAGCGTCAGGCAGGACAACGTCGGCACGTCGTTGACGAACACCGTGCACGCCGAGCACGCGCCGCGATCGCAGACGACCTTCGTGCCGGTCAGATCGATGCGGTCGCGCAGCGCATCGGCCAAGGTCGTGCGCGGCTCGATTTCGACCGTGCGGTCCTTGCCGTTCACGTTCAGCTTCACCTGGCTTGCGCCGGAGATGACGCGCGGCCCGGCCGGCTTCTGCTCGGCGGCGGCGAGCGATTCGAGCGTGGCGTCGCCGATCGCGGCGCCGGCGGCGGTAACGACGCCGCCCTTCAAGAATCCGCGGCGACTTAGTCCGCTGCGATTACTTCGGTTGGACATGACAGGCTCCCTGTTTCCGTCTGCATTTCCGTCAGCCGGCGATACTGCTCCGGCGTGTCGACGTCGGCGAGAATCGCCGGGTCTTCAACTTCCACTTCGATCGAACCGGCGGCGTGACGCGCGACGAACGTCTTGAGCGTCGCGTCGGCCGGCAGCGCGAGGATTTCATCGATGCCGGCGGCCGAGATGAGAACCGGATGCCCGCGGCAATTGTTCCACCTCGGCGAGACGATCATCGTCGCAGCGCCCGCAGCCGCGCCGCGCCAAGCCGCGATGATTCGCTCGAACGTCTCCGCCGCGATGCCCGGCTGATCGCCGAGCACGAGAAAGAACGCCTCACACGCCGGCGGCAGCGCGGCGATGCCGGTTTTCACCGACGAGATCATCTCGCCGTCCGCGTAGTTTGAATTGTGAACGATGTGGATGTCGTGGCCGGTCAATTCGCGGACCGTCGCGCTCGAGTCATGCCCGGTCACAACGACGACATGCGATGCGGCGGCACGCGCGCGTTCAACGACGTCGGTGATGATCGTCCGTCCGCGCCACGGCAGCAGCAGCTTCGGGCGGCCCATGCGCCGCGAGCACCCCGCCGCCAATACGACAGCGCCAATTCCAGGCGAGCTCCCATCCGCGCGGATCTGCACGGCCGAATTTATAGCACCGACAGGCGCGAATACTCAACGCTGCGAATACGAAGCGAATGATTTTATATGCGGCGATGTTCCCCGCGGGGGCGGACCAGGTGCACCGCGAGGCACGCCAACCCAAACGCGCCGCCGAGCAGAGCCGGCGGCAGCGGTACCGAGATGCGGCGGATGAAAGTCACCTCATTCGTCAACTCGCCCCGCTGGAGGGCGAACAGGTGATATCCGAATTGCCCGTCGCTCTCGTGCAGCAGGTCCCAACTGGCCGTGAACGAAATCGTCGGGCCGTCGAGGTCGAAATCGACGTGCCCGCGTGCCTCGCCCCACCCTTCGGCGTTGGGAAAATCCTGCCCGCTGGGATTGATCGATTCGCGGATCGGAATGTCATTACTGACGCGAATCTCCGGCCCGCGGATGATCACGACGTCATCTCCGGCGAAATCCACCTGATCGTCGGCCGGCTCGGCGTCGAAGAAGAACTGGAACGCGTTGTCCGGCTGTCCGAGCTCATTCGTGCTGAAAAAGTCGGGCGGCTGGTTGAACGTGACGATGAAGGTGGTCTGCTGGTTCACTTCGTCGACTTCGACGTCGTGCGCCACGATGTCGAACGCCCGCGCCGCCCGCGCGATGTCGACGGGAAGCGTGACGGTGGAGATCAGCGCGATAAAGAACGCGAGGTACGGCAGCCCGCGGGGAAACATCGTGGCACGCATTGGTGAAGAACAGACGGAGCGGAGCAACAACATCGTGGCAGCGGCGGCGGCGCTGGCGAGCGTCGCGTCGAGGTGCATGATACGCTGTGCCCCTGTCGCGCGAACGGAAGAAGCGCGGCAAGCGACAGGTTCTTAAGCTTCGGAGAGCGTCGATATGATCCTTCGGCAGATTTCCGTGTGGGCCGTCTGCGGGTTGTGCGGGCTTTCTTCCGTTGCGGTCGGTGCGCAGAACCTGATTTCCAATGGCGAACTCGAGTCGACGACAACGGCGGTCGCGCAGGAACTGCCGGGCGGCTGGGAGCCGCTCAGGGTCGGCGCGCCATCGAAGTTCGTCATCGACACGAGCGACAAGCACGCCGGCCGGTCGAGCGTGCGCATCGAATCGGCGGAAATCACCCGCGCCTACATCCGCAGCACCACGCCGATCGAAGTCGCGCCGACCGAGACGATCGAGGCGGCCGCGTGGGTGAAGGTGCGCGACGTGCCGGCGGACAAGGGCACCGTCATCATGATCGCCGAGTTCACCGACGCCGCCGGGCGACACCTGGGCGTCGAGAAGTTCAACGTCCTCAACGTCAAAACCGCCGGCGACGGCTGGCAACAGCTCAAGGGCTCGGTCACCGTGCCCGCCGACGCGGCGCGGCTGCACCTGCGCCTCGGCTTCAGCTACAGCAAGGGCACGGTCTGGTGGGACGATGTGACCGTCACCGCCAAGCGCCCGCTCGTCTGCCGGATCGACGTACCGGATCAGCGCCTCTCGCCGGCGATGAGAAAGCTGCCGGTGACAGTGCTGAACCGCGACAAGAGCAAGAAGCCGATCGTCATCAGCGTCGCGCTGAACAAGCAGGTCAAGACGACGAAGGCTGCGCTGACCGGCGAAGCGGTGCAGCGCATCGACGTCCCGATCGGCACAATCAAGCCGGGCAACGTCGTCATCGAGGCGTCGCTGCTCGAGCGCGAGGACGCCAAGCCGCTCTGGACGGACAAGAACGAGGCGACCGTTCCGCCGCCGCTGACACTCGGCGTGCCGTCGCCGACGCATTGGGCCATTGATGACGGGCCGCCCGTCATCGAGGGCATCGTCGACCTTGCCGTCGGCGACGACGCGCGGCTGAACGCGACGCTGAGCGTGCGCGTGGTCGACTCCAGCGGCAACATGCGCGGACAATGGCTGCCCGGCGGCGGCGCGCCGGCGGATGGACGCCGCGCCTTCTCCTTCAAGTCCGGCATCAACGCCGAGGGCGACTACAAAATCATCGCCACCTTCACCCCGAAGCGCGGCGAAGCGATCAAGGTCGAGCAGCCGTGGTACGTCATCCGCCGACAGCAGGCGATGGTGCCGCTCAACACGCGCGGCTATCCGGAATACGACGGCAAGGCGATCTTCCCGCTCGGCATGTTCAACGGCGGAAAGTTCAAGGAGCAGGCGGCGGCGGGATTCACCGTCACGCACGCCTACAACGCCGTTCGCATCGAAGGCCCCGACCTCATCGCCGCTGACCAGCGCGCCGTTGCGTTCCTCAACAGCACGCAGCAGCACGGCATGAAGGCGCTGTTTATGGTGCCGATGCGGCGCGTCATCGCGGGCGACTGGGACGGCGTCCGCCGGCGAATCCGCATGTTCCGCAATCATCCCGCGCTGCTCGCCTGGGACGAGGAAGAAGGCTTCGCGCGCGGCGACTTCAAGCCGGACACCCTCGCGACGCTGCGGCAGATCCTCACGGAAGAAGACCCGCACCATCCGTTCATGGTCGGCGACGCGCGCGATTCGATCACCCGCATCCCGCCCGACCGCTCAAACTTCTTCCCGGTCGGCGAGATGGACCTCGGGATGTGGTGGTGGTACCCCTTCCCGCTCAAGGAGCGCGGCGGCGACGCCCTGCTCGGCGAAGACGCCGGCGCGCCCGGGCTCGACCTCACGCCGCCCAGCTTTCTCGTCAACGCCAAGACGCGCAAGCCGCTCTGGGTCGGCCTACAGAGCTACAAGAAGCCGGGCGAAGGCTCGCGCTATCCGACGCCGGACGAATACCGCGCCCAGGCGTACCTCGCGATCGTCCACGGCGCCAAGGGCCTCATGTGGTACGGCGGCTCGGTGACCGGCGGGTTGTACAACGCGCCGGATGAAGGACATTGGTCCGAGCTGAAAAAGATCGTCCGGGAGCTGCGCAACCAATCGGATCTTTTCATGTCACCGACCGACCCGACCGTCGTGACCATCGCGCCACCGGACGCCCCGGTGAGCGCGATTGTGAAGCGAACGACGAAGGGGAAGATCGTCATTGCGGTGAATCGATCGGGTCAACCGCTCGAGGTCACCATCGCAGGGAAGCTGATGACGCTGGACGGGTTTGGGGTTTTCGTCGAGAAACTCTGAGTTCTCGACCATTTAGCCACGTCGCTTGCGACGCGCGTGTCCACCTCCTGTCGAGGTATCGGTCGCACCGTGACGCACGTCGCAAGCGACGTGGCTAGAGCAGCGCGCCCTTGCCGGTAGTGTTTTGACTTCAACGCATTGTCATCCTGAGGTACCCCGAAGGATCTGCGTTCCTCGTCGTTTGGTGCCAGATCCTTCGGAGTACCTCAGGATGACAACTCCTTTATTTGTCGCTACATCCGAGCGCGCATCGCGCTAAATGGATCAAGAAATGACGCAGCGCGTCATTTCTTGATCCGCGGCGCGAACGAAATCACGTTGATCGGTGTCGTCCCGCGTCCCTGTCCGTCCCCATACTGAATCGCGTGCGTGACGAGCTGTTTTGCCTGGTCGATCGCATCGATCAATGACATCTGCTTTGCCAATCCCGCAGTGATCGCTGCGCTGAGCGCGCATCCGCTTCCGTGCGTCTTTTCCTTCGGCTGCGTGCTCGCGGCGAACTCTAAAAACTCGCGTCCATCGAAGAACAGGTCGATCATCTGATCGCCCTGCTCGATCCCCTTGATCAGCACCGCCCGCGCGCCCGCGCCGACGATCCGCCTGGCGGCGTCTTTCGCGGCGGTGATCGTCGGTTCGATCCGATCGACGCCGAGCAGCTCCGCGGTCTCGCGGAGGTTCGGCGTGACTAGCGTCGCCAGCGGCACGAGCTTCTTCAGCATCGCCGCGACGGCGTCCTTCTTCAGAAGCTTGTCGCCGCTCTTGGCGACCATCACGGGATCGCACACATACGGCTGAAGGTTGTTGCGCTTGAGCGCGTCTTCGACGACGTCGATCACGGCGGCCGAGCCGAGCATGCCGGTCTTTGTCGCGTCAACCTGGATGTCGGAAGCGACGACGTCGATCTGCTTGGCGATGAGCTTGGGCTCGAGCTCGAGCGCATCCTTCACGCCGAGCGTGTTCTGCGCGGTGACGGCGGTGATGGCGGTCATGCCATAGACGCCGAGCACGGTGAACGTTTTCAGATCGGCCTGGATGCCCGCGCCGCCGCTGGAATCGGAGCCGGCGATGGTGAGAGCGGTTTTCATGTGCGTGAATATGTAATCGGTCGGCGTCGCAATTGGCAAATGCGATGACGCGCCCTCGCTCTGGTCACCGCGCGCCCGGCGCGGTCACGGCAGCACGTCTTCCACCTCGTGCGTGTCGAGTCCGTTGTCGATCTGCGCATGGTCGATGCCGACGCTGCCGAAGAGTTGGTCGGCCAGCGTGTTTCGCGCGTAGAAATAATCGTCCCCGCCGTTGCCATAATAGGTGTTGTTGCCGCCCTCGCCCCAGAGGCGATCGCCGGAGGAGCCGCCTTCCATGGTGTCGTTGCCTTCGCCGCCGTAGATGCGGTCCTTGCCCGCTTCGCCGTAGAGTCGATCGTGGCTGCCGTTGCCGGCGACGCGATCGTCGCCGATGCCGCCGAACGCGCGGTCCTTGCCGCCGCCGCTGGTGATCGTGTCGTTGCCCGCGCCGCCCTGGATGGCGTCGGCGCCCGCGCCGGCGTCGACGTACGCGCCGAGCGTCACGCCGGCGCCGATCAGCACGTAGTCGTCGCCGTCGTGGGTGTAGACGTCGATCGACGTCACGCCGCTGGCGCTGAGCGTCTGCGTGACGCCGCTGCGCGTGACGGTGTAGTTCGTCGCGTCCTTGGTGATGATGACGCTGTCGCTGCCGAGCGTGCCCTGCACGGTGAGTTTTCCGGCGGCGATGCTCGCGAAGGTGTCAACGTTCGCGGGCGTGTAGTCGCGCTTCACGTTTTCCGTGCCGATGACGACGTTGTTGTACGTGACGGTGCCGCCCAGTCCGCCGCCCGAGGCGACGACGGTGTACGTGCCGGCCGCGAGCGCGAGGCTGTACCCGCCGCTCGACCAGGTGGTCGCCTGGAAGATCGCGCCGTCGCTGGCGCGGGTCGCCTTCACCAGCACGCTGCCGAGCCCTTCGCCGGGCGTGTAGAAATGATCCGCCGTGACGCCGTCGCTGTACGCGACGCCGGTGAGGTAGATGTTGCTGCCGGTCGTGCCGAAATCCTCCGTGGCCATAACGGCGTTGTACGTCTGCCCGGCCGTGAACGCGCCGGCGACGACGCCCGCGCCGATCTCACGAAAGCTGTTGCTCATCAGGTTCGTTCGATGCCCGCGGCCGGCGATGCCGGAGTCGATGTACAAGCCGCTGTGGATGTCGGCCGTCTCCTGCGTCGCGTTGACCGTACCAGTCGTTCCGCCCCAGCCGATGTTCTCGCCCCACGTCCACGAGCCGGTGAAAACATAGCCGGCGGCGGTCATGCGATCGTCCGGATTCGTCGGGCCCGCGCCGGTATGCGAGAACGTGTCGGTATCGATCATCCACTGGCTGTGCTTCCGCGCGCCGTCCGTGAGGAACGGATTGATCGCGAGCGGCTGCTTCGGCGCCGTCGAAATCGTGCCGGGCGGGAGACCTTCGTTCAGCTCCGTGCCATAGCGAGTCGCCTCCGCGGACGGATTCAGTCGGCCGCGGTTGATCAACTCGACGAGGTACTGCTCAAGCGCCGTCGGAAACGCGGCGGCGAGCATGCGACGGGCTTCGAGGGGCAACATCTGCGCGAGGAATGGACGGTGATACGGCATAGAGTTTTGTATCGGCGAATCGACGGTGGCCGCGCCAAGGATGTTGTGGGGCGCGTTGATACGCGCTCGATTTGGCGCAGGGGTCGCGCGTAAGCTCACTTGGCGGCAACAGTTGCGGCGGTTTTTGCGAAGTTGGGTTCGTTTTTCCAAATCGGTATGCCACGCCGCCGCGACGGCGGTCGCGGCGTTGGGTTCGTTTTTCCAACAAGCGCAAAAACGTAAACCTGCGTCAACCTCTGTCAACTGGCGTAAACCTGTGTCAACCAAACCCCCGCCGCCACGGCAGCGATCGCCGCGCGCGGACCGCTCGCGCAGATTGCCGGGGATCAACTTCAATTGCCTGCTGCTCATGGGAATCTCGCGCTTACCGCCCCTCGCGCCCCCCACGCGCCGGCGTCCCCCCGCTCGCGAGACATTTTAGCAACCGGCCGCGCGCTTGTCGGCCAGAATCTCCTGCGCTGCGCCGGCACTATGACTGCATCAGCTTTCGGACGGCCTGCTCGTCATCAATCGGCACGCCGAGCGCAACAGCTTTGTCGCGCTTTGAGCCTGGGTCGGCACCGACGAAGACGGCGTCGGTTTTGGAAGATACCGAGTCGCTCACGTGCGCGCCGAGCGAAATCAGGCGCTGCTTGATCGCGTCGCGCGGGAAGCCTTCGAAGGAGCCGGTGATGACAACGGTTTTGCCGGTCCACTCCGACTGACGCGGCTTGACGGGCTGCTCCGTCAGCTTCACGTCGGCGTCCTTCAAACGGCTCACGACTTCTTTCCCGCGAGCCGAGTGAAGAAACTCGTGGAGCGACCGCGCGACGGCGCGGCCTTCGACGAGGCAGTCCTGCAGCGATTCAACATCCGCGGCTTCCAATTCAGCAACCGACGTAAAGCATTCGGCGAGCCGGCGGACGCGCGCTTTGCCAAGTCGCTGCTCGCGCGGCAGGCGCTCGTCGCGGCCGATGAGGAATGCTTCGGTGGGATCGTCCGGGTTCGAGGCAATTTGAAACAGGCTCGCCTGCGACGACTGGTGCAATGCCTTGTGAAGAGCAGCGGCGTGCTCGCGTTCCCTGGCGACCAACGCCTGCTGCGCCGCCGGGTCCTTCGCCAGCACCGCAGCGAGATCATCGAGCGACGCGGCGGAAAGCTTGTCGATGCTCGTTGCCCAATCCGCGAAGGCGCGCGAGGCGGTCGATCCGACGAGACGCACGCCCAGCCCCGCGAGGACGCGCGCCAGCCCGCGCGTTTTCGCATCGGCAATCGACGCGACGATACTCTCTGCCGACTTTTCGCCGACGCGCACGGTCTGCGGCACCGCCGAGATCTGCGGGGCGGTCAGCTTCAACAGATCGGACGGCGACTTGAGCTGGCCGTCGGCGACGAGCTGGTCGATGGTCTTCTCACCGAGGCCGCGGAGGCCAAGCTTTTTGGCGAGGGCACGAATCTCGGCGCGGAGATCGCCGCCGCGCGCAGTCGCGGCACGCGATGCGAAAAGCTCCGGATGCTCTGCTTTGGCGGCGGCGATCGACGCGACGATGGCGGCGGCCTTCTTGTCGCCGATCTGAGTCTCGTGCGTCAGCTCCGCGAGTTGCGGGACGGTCAAATCGAACAGGTCGGCGAAGGTCTTGACGTATCCCTTGTCGAGGAGCTGGTCAATGATCTTTTCGCCGAGACCTTCGATGTCCATCTGCCCGCGTCCGGCGAACCAGAACAACTTTTCGCGGAGCTGAGCCGGGCAATCCGGGTTGGGGCAGCGAATGATCGGCGTGTTCGGATCGCGCACGACCTTCGTGCCGCACGACGGGCATTTCTTCGGCGGCTCGATCGCTTTCGCGTCGTTCGGGCGTTTTTCTTTCACCACCGCGGCGACGTACGGGATCACTTCGCCGCGGCGTTCGACGATGACCGTGTCGCCGTAGTGAACGTCGAGCCGGCGGATCTGCTCGATGTTGTGCAGCGTGACGTTGGTGACCGTGACGCCGCCGATGAAGACGGGTTCGAGTCGGCCAACCGGCGTGAGATTTCCGCCCTTGCCGACCTGCCATTCGACGTCGTTGAGCACCGTCGGCTGCTGCTCGGTCTCGTACTTGTAGGCGATGACCCAGCGCGGCGATTTGCTCGTCGCGCCGAGGCGCTCGCGCTGCGCGAACGAATCGACCTTCATGACCATGCCGTCGGTCATGTACGGAAGCTTCGGGCGGATTTTCTCGAAGTCGTGCAGGCACTTGATCGCGTCGTCAATCGTTTCGACGCGCCAGACTTCCTTCGGCAACGGCACGCCCCACTTGCGGAGCAGTTGCGTCCATTGCCAATAGTTGTCCGCGACCATCGGTTCGACCTGCCCGAGGCCGTGCGCGAGGAAGCGCAGGCGGCGCTTCGCGACGATCTTCGGGTCGAGTCTTCGCAGCGTGCCGGAGGCGAGATTGCGCGGGTTCGCGTACGGCTCATCGCCCTCCGCGACGATCTCGCGGTTCACGCGCTGGAAATCCTCGTTGTCCATGTACACTTCGCCGCGCACCTCCACGATCGCCGGCGGCGGGATTTTCGCGCCGTCCTTGGTCAGCGTGAGCGGGATCGCGCGGATCGTGCGCGCGTTGACCGTGACGTCGTCACCGATGTCCGCCCTTCCGCGCGTTGCGGCGAGGACGAGGTGGCCGTTCTCGTAGCGCAGGTTGATCGACGCGCCGTCGATCTTCGGCTCCAGCACGTACGCCGGCTGCTCATCGCCGCCGAGCGTTTTGCGGACGCGCTCGTCGAAGGCGCGCACCTCCTCTTCGTTGTAGGTGTTATCGATGCTCATCATCGGCACGGCGTGGCGGACGGATTTCAATTCCGTCTGCACGTCCCCGCCGACGCGCTGGGTGGGCGAATCGGGCGTGATGAGCTCAGGATTCTCGCGCTCGAGGTCGATCAGCTCCTGGAGCAGCTTGTCAAACGCGCGATCGGAAATCTCGGGCCGCTCGTCCTGGTAGTAGAGGGCGTTGTGACGATTGATCTCGTCACGAAGCTGCTTGATCCGCTGTGCGGGGGAAGGTGGCATCGCGGGGGATTTTAGCGGAAGCATTTACGCGATCCCAACCGCGGCGGGCGTGGCACGTTGACGAGTGACGTACCTCGTCGCGTTCTCGAAGTAATCACCATCTTCTTCAAAGATCCAGCGGATGCTGCCGCACTCGGCCCACCAGGTGGCACCTTGCGGAAGTGTGCGGAGTTGACGGAACAGTTCCTGACCGAGCCAGCGCTTGAAGAGGCGGCGGATCGTTTCAGGGTCATTCCTCGAGGTGATGATGTTATGAACGTGATCGGGTCCGGCGGCGGAGACGCGGTGCGTCCATCCGCCGCGCGTGCAGATCGTGGGGATGAGGGATTCGACGACTACTTGTTCTTGTTTCGTGAAGAGGATTGGAGGGAACTTCAGGAGCGATTTTTCGCGCTCCCAGCGGTGCTCGTCATAGGTCAGGACGGGGTCACCATACTGGTTGTGCTGACGGTCGACCGTCTTGCGCGGATCCCCGTGAAGACGCGTTCCGTAAGTTCCCCATGTGATGTGGAACGCGAGGAGTTTCATGAGGTCCTCCCGAGTGAAATGAATCGAAGACAAAACCGGGTCG
>JAXDMN010000301.1:0-5566 GCA_034666045.1 Phycisphaerales bacterium
TCGCCGTCGCTTGCCTTGCCTTGTCATCCAGCTCACTGCTCGCGCAGCAGGCGGCACCTGCGCCAACGGACATCACGGTCGGCGGGATCACCAAGCCTTCGGTTCATGCCAAACTCGCCCTGCCGCAGTTCGGGCAGGTGCTGGAGCTGCCGGTGAAGGAAGGCACGGCCGTCAAGGCGGGCGATGTGCTGCTTCGCCAGGACGATCGCCAGGAAGTCGCCGCCCTCGAGGCGCTGCGACTCGAGGCGGAATCGACCGTGCGCGTCGATGCAGCCGAGGCGGACCTGAAGATCAAGGAAGGCCAGCACAAGCGGCTGGCGGACATGCAGGCGGGCGGCAACGCGAACCCGCTGGAAGTCGAAGAGGCGTGGATCAAGGTCGTTTACGCCGCCGCGCAGGCGAAAATCGCCAAGCTCGAGAACCAGAAGAACAAGTACGAATTCGAGCGGCAGGACGTGAAGGTCAAGCTGATGTCGCTGCGCAGTCCGATCGACGGCACCGTCGAGACGATCGACGTCAGCGTCGGGGAAGTGACCGATCCGCAGAAGCCGGTCATGACCGTCGTCAAGAACGACCCGCTCTGGGTCGAGTTCTTCCTCCCGACCATGCAGGCGAGCAAGCTCAAGGTCGGACAGCAGTTGGAAGTTCACTATCCCGGCGAAGCGAAGTGGGCGTCGGCGAAGATCATTTACAAGGCGCCGGTCGCCGACGCGCAGAGCGACACGCAGAAACTTCGCCTGGAGATGCCCAACCCGACCGGGACCGACACCGGCTTGCAGGTGCTGGTGCGGCTGCCGGCGAACATCGGCCCGGCGCAGCAGCCGACGGCGACGTCGCTGCGGCCGGAATCGGCTCCCGGGCTCTCTGAAGCATCCGCCGCCACCGCGCGGTAGGATGGGTGACGCTCAGTTCTACTCTTAACGGCACGCGCAGCAGAGGCAGGCATACCGTGGCTTCAGGAATCGTCGAATCATCATCGTCCTCATCGCAGGGCAACGAAGGTCAAGGCAGCGGCGGCGCGGTTTCGCGCTCCAAGCTGGTGCAGCGGCTGCTCGCGACCAGCGCGAACCTCCCCGGGTTCGTGAACGACCTCATTCACACGCAGGCGGTGGTGGTCGCCGGCACCGAGGCGGCCGGGTTCCTGATCGATCGCAACGCCGCCGGCCCGGACGGCGAGCCCGCCGCGCCCGACGCCGTCGCGCAGGCGCCGTTCTCGCTCCGCCCCATCGCGCACATCCGCCCGGACAGCAGCACCGCGGAAACCCGCGCGGCGGCGATCCAGGCATTCCAGGAACTGATCTTCCCGTGCGTGCAGCAGGGAAAAGACGGCGCCATCGAAGTCGGCGGCGCGGGCGACACGGTCGACCCGCAGTTTTGCCTCGTCACGCTGCTCCGCAACGAGGGCGAGATCGTCGCCGCCTCCGCCGTCATTACGCGCTGCCGCGACACCGAGCGCGCCCAGCAACGCCTGACGAGCATGCAGCTCGTCGCCGGCTACTTCGATCTCTACACGCTGAAGCGCACCAGCGAGCAGGCGCGCACGATCGCGCAGAGCCACCAGCACGTCCTTCAACTCGCGACCGCCGTCGCCACCGCGCAGGGTTTCCAGTCGGCGGCGATGAACCTGTGCAACGAGATGGCGACGCGCACGAGCGCGAGCCGCGTAAGCATCGGCTGGGTCAAGAACGAGCGCGTGAAGGTGAAAGCCCTCTCGCACACCGAAGAATTCGACAAGCGCCAGGAGCTGATCGTCCAGCTCGAGCGCGCGATGGAAGAATGTTACGACCAGGAAGAAGTCGTCCAGTACGAGCCGGACGGCAGCTCGTCGAACAACGTCACGCGCGAAGCGCAGGCCCTGAGCCGCGCGCAGGGCAACAACAGCGTGATCTCGATCCCGCTTCGCCGCCAGGCGGAGATCATCGGCATCCTGCTGCTCGAATTCGCGCCGGGCCAAAAGCTCGGCCCGCAGGCGGCGGCCGGGTTGTCGGTCGCGGCGGAACTGCTCGCGCCGCAGCTTTTCGATCGCTATACCAACGACCGCTACCTGATCACCAAGATGGGCATCAGCAGCCGCGAAGGCTTCAAGGCGCTGATCGGCCCGAAGCACTGGCTCGCCAAGACGGTCATCTTCTTCTCGATCGCGGCGCTGGTCTTCCTGTGCGTTTACAGCCCGATGTATCGCGTCGTCGCGCCGTTCGCGTTCGCGGCGATGGAGAAACGGTCGGTCGATGCGCCGTTCGAAGGCTACATCAAGGACGTCTTCGTCCGCCCGGCGGACAAGGTGAAGGCGGGACAGCCGCTCTTCGCGCTCGACACCGCAGACCTGCGCAAAGAGCTCACCCGCGCGATGGGCGAGCGCGATTCGTACCTCAAGCAGCACGCGAAATACCTCGGCGAAAAGCCGCCGAAGGTCGCCGAAGCGAACATCGCCCTGAAGCAGGCCGAAGCCTCCGACGCCGAGGCGCAATTGCTTCAATCGAAGATCGATCGCGCCACCGTGAAGGCGGAGATCGACGGCGAAGTGCTGGAAGGCGATCTCAAGGACAAGAAGGGCGCCGCCGTCAAGCGCGGCGACCCGCTGATGATCATCGGCCAACCCGCCAACCTGCGCGGCGAGCTGCGCGTGTCGGAAAAAGACATCCAGGACGTGAAGCCGGGCGCCAAGGGCAATCTCGCGATCACCAGCCTGCCGCAGGAAAAGTTCCCGTTCACCGTCGAGCGCATCGTCCCAAGCACCGAGGTGAAGGACGCCGGGGCGCACTTCCGCGTCATCGTGAACCTCGAAAAGGCCAACCCGATCTGGATGCCCGGCATGGAAGGCGAAGCCCGCGTCGACGTCCGCCCAAGGCCGCTCATCTGGCAGTGGACGCATCGCGTGGTGGATTTCATTCGGCTCAAGCTTTGGATTTAATCCGTAGCATGGGCGTCTCGCCCATGTTTCTGCTGAAATGACATGGCCGGGACGGCCATGCTACTGGAACATCATGCTGCAACTGAGGCCGACATTTTCCGAATCCTGGTACCGCGTCGTGAACCTCAAGGCGCGACTGCGTCCAAGCGCGCAGATATCGCGGCAGTATTACCGCGGCGAGCGCTGGTACGTCGTGCGCGATCCGGCGGGGAACCAGTATCACCGCCTGTCCGACGCCGCGTATCGCTTTGTCGGCCTGCTCGACGGCACGCGCACGGTCGGCGAAGCGTGGGAACTCGTCGGCGGGCAGTTAGACGATGAAGCGCCGACGCAGCCGGAAGTCATCCAGATCCTCAGCCAGCTTCACGCCGCCAATCTGCTCGATTCCGACGTCACCGCCGACTCCGACGTCCTCCTGCGCCGCCACAAGAAACAGCTCAAGCGCAAGATGCAGGGCCGGCTGATGAACGTGCTGTTCCCGCGCATCCCGTTGTGGGATCCGGACCGCGTTCTCAAGCGCTGGATGCCGTTCGTGCGCCACCTCATGAGCCCGATCGGCGCCATCATCTGGCTGATCGTTGTCTCGGCCGCGGTGATCATGCTCATCCCGCGCTGGGACGACTTCCAGCGGTCGTACATGGACGCGCTGAGCATCGGCTCGAACCCGGAGAAGGCGTTCTATCTCTGGTTCATGTTCTGGCTGCTCAAGTTCTTCCACGAGATGGGACACGCCTTCGCGTGCCGGCGATTCGGCGGGGAATGTCACGAGATGGGCATCATGTTCCTCGTGTTCATCCCCACGCCTTACGTCGACGCGAGCAGTGCGTGGGCCTTCCCGAGCCGCTGGCAACGCATGTTCGTCGGCGCGGGCGGGATGGTCGTCGAATTGTTTCTGGCATCGATCGCCGCGTTCATCTGGATGAACACGACGCCCGGCGTCGCGCTATGGGGCCTGCCGATCAACGAGCTCGCCTGCGACGCGATCATGATCGCCGGCTTCACCACCGTCATCTTCAACGCCAATCCGCTGCTGCGTTACGACGGCTATTACATGCTGTCGGATTACCTCGAGATCCCCAACCTCCAGCAGAAGAGCAAGGACTATCTGCTGGGGCTGATCAAGCGGCACGTATTCCGCATCAAGAGCCAGCAGCCGCTCGCGCCGATCAGCCAGCGTCTGTGGCTGTTCTTCTACGGCATCGCGTCGACGTGCTACCGCATTTTCGTCGGCATCGCGATCATTTTGCTGGTCGCGTGGCAGGTTCCGGTGCTGGGCGTGCTGATGGCGATGGGCGGCGTGATCACCTGGCTGGTCGTGCCGGTCGTCAAGACGTTCAAGTACTTGGCGCTCGAGCCGGAACTGCACCGCAAGCGCGGCCGCGCCGTCGCATTCACGGTCGGCGTCGTCGGGCTGGCGATCGTGCTGTTCGGGCTGATCAAGTTCAACGTGTACGTCGATGCGCAGGGCATCGTCGAGCCGGTCGGCAAGGAAGTCGTCAACGCCAAGTGGGACGGGTTCGTCTCCGACATCAAAGTCAAAGACGGCCAGTGGGTGCAGAAAGGCGATCTCCTGCTCGTCATGCAGGACCCGGAAATCGACACGATGCTCAAGCGCCTCGAGTCGACCCTGGCGGCGGTCAAGCTGAAGGAACAGCAATCCGCCGGCGTCGGCGATATGGCCAAGAACAAGATCGATCGCATCGACATCGAAACCTACACCGAGCAGTTGAAGGAGACGCGGGCGCAGAAAGAGGCGCTCACCGTCCGCGCGCCGATCACCGGCCAGATCATCGCGCCGGAACTGAGGTTCATCCCCGGCAAATACATGAAGCGCGGCGACGAGCTGTTGCGCGTCGAAACGAACGACAAGCTGATCATCCGCGCCTCGGTCGAACAGCGCGAAGTCGCACTGGCCGCGCAGCTCCGCGACAGCAAGGGCGACATCATCCTCCGCAAGAAGCCGGAGATCCGCCTGGCCGGCAATGTGCAGACCACACTCGACGGCGGGCACGTCGCGCTGATCAGCGCCGCGCAGACGCAGTTGCCGCACCCGGCGATGGGCGTGCACGGCGGCGGCGCGGTGCAGACCGACCAGCGCGATCCGCACGGCCAGCGCGCCGAAACGCCGCAGTTCGAGATGCGCGTCGATCTCGCCGGCAGCGCCGACACCGGCTACGTCGCCGGCCAGCGCGCCTGGGTCCGCCTCACCGTCGGCCGCAAGCCGCTGATCTGGCAGGGGTATGTGCGATTCCTGCAGTTAATTGAGACGAAGAATCGGTCGAGTAGTTGGATTCAGTTCTGATGTGACGACGACGAAACAACTGTCATCCTGAGGTACTCCGAAGGATCTGCGTCGTCCGTAGATCGGGGACAGATCCTTCGGAGTACCTCAGGATGACAAGCCTATGTGATTTGAAATGACGTTAGTCAACCACGAATTCTGGTCCGTCTTCGACGCTCGCCGCGTGAAAGCGCCCGAGCTGCGCGGGCTCGACGCCACCGCGAACGGCATCGTCGGGTGGTTCAAGAATCACCGGCCGATCCTGTCACGCCTCAAAACGCAGGTCGATCGCATTGAGAAGCTGGAGCCCGAGGTCCACAACCTCGGCGCGACGCGGTTCCGCGAAGAAGTCGCCGAGCTGCGCGACCTCGCAA
>JAXDMN010000302.1:0-9775 GCA_034666045.1 Phycisphaerales bacterium
TTCGCGAAGGCCGAACGACGATCGCGGAAGTCATGTGGAACACGAAGGACGAAGAATCCGGAGCGAGCGGGTTCGCGACGACGGCGCCCGGCGAGGAGGTCGGCTGATGGCAACCTTCGCCTACACCGCGCTCGATCGCCAGGGCCGCCGCCTCAGCGGCATCATTCCCGCCGACAATCGCGCCGCCGCGATGGACCAGGTGCTCGGCCGCGGATTGGCGCCGGTGTTGATCGAAGAACAACGCGCCAGCGGCCCGGGCGGCAGCGGCGACGCAAATGAGCCGCCGCCCACGCGCGTGCCCGCCAAGGCCGTCGAAAGTTTTACCCGCGAGCTGGCGAATCTTCTCTCTGCCGGACTTTCACTGTCCCGCGCATTGCACCTCCTTCGCCGGGAAGCATCCAATCCCGCCGCACGCAACGTCTGGTCGAAGATTCACGACGACGTCGTCGGCGGCACTTCGCTCGCCGAATCCCTCGCGAAATGGCCCAAATCATTCTCGCCGGTGTACGTCGCGATGATCCGCGCGGGCGAAGCGGGCGGCTTCCTCCCGATCGTCCTTCAGCAGATTTCCGACTTCCGCACGCGCGACCAGGACCTCAAAGGCAAGATCAAGGCGGCCATGGTCTATCCGTGCGTGCTCGCCGCGCTCGCGACGTGCGTGCTGATTTTCCTGATGACTTTCTTCATCCCGCGCTTCTCGACGCTGTTCGAGGAATTCGGCAGCAAGCTCCCGTACCTCACGCAAATCATCGTCGCGATCAGTCACTGGCTGACGACGTACGGCTGGCTGCTGGCGATCGTCATCATCGGCGGCGCGTTCGCCCTCCGGAATGCGATCGCGACGCCGTCCGGCCGGCGATTCCTCGAACGAACGATGCTCAAGACGCCGCTGCTCGGCAGCGTCGTCGCGCGCTTCGCACTGGTGCGCTTCTGCCGGATGCTCGGGACGCTCGTCGGCGCCGGCGTGCCGCTTGTGGCATCGCTGCGCGTCGCGCGCGAAGCATTGGGCAACCAAACGCTTGCGGACGCGGTCACGCACGCCATCGAGGAAGTCCAGCGCGGCCAACCGCTCAGCCGCAGCCTCGCGAGCAATCCGCTGCTGTTCCCGCCGTCCGTCATCGAGATGATTGCCGTCGCCGAGGAGACCAGCCGCGTCGATAAAGAGCTTGTCCGCCTCTCGATCACCTACGAGGGCGACCTCGATCGCAATCTGCGCATGCTCGTCGCGCTGGCGGAGCCGGCGCTGCTCATCATCATGGCCAGCCTGATCGGCACGGTTGTCGTCGGCATGCTGCTGCCCATCTTCACCCTTCAGGACATGATCAAATGAACGCCACTACTCGTTATCGAACCGTTCATCCCCGTGGTTTTACGCTGATCGAACTGCTGCTGGTGCTGGTGATCCTCGGCGTGCTCGCGATGGTCGTCGTGCCCAAGTTCGCCGGCCGATCCGAAGCCGCGCGCAAGACGGCGGCGCAGACCGACATCTCGATGCTCGAAGGGCAGATCGACCTCTTCGAGCAGGACTGTGGGCGATTTCCGTCGAACGATGAATCGCTCGGCGCGCTCGTCACCGCGCCGCCGAACGCGCCGAAGTGGAAGGGGCCGTACATCAAGCGCGGTCTGCCGAAGGATCCGTGGGGAAACAACTACGTCTACCGCTATCCCGGCACGCACAACGTGAACAGCTACGACCTCTACTCGACCGGCCCGGACGGCCGCGAGGGGAATGACGACATCGATAACTGGACGCATCAGCAGTGAGGAAATGCTGCCGACATCTTCGCCCGGCTTTCACGCTGCTCGAGCTCGTGTGCGTGCTCGCAGTGATCGCGACTGCGCTCGCGCTGGCGGCGCCGTCGCTGGCGGGTTGGCGGCGCGGGCAGCGCCTGCAAAGCGCGGGCGATGAATTTTTGGCCGTGGCGCGGCACGGACGGGCGCTGGCGATCGCGAACAACGCGGTCCATCGGCTCTATGTCGACCCGGCGAACGGCACGTATTGGCTGATGGCGCAGGACGGGCAGCAGTTCGTCAACCTCGGCACCGGTATGGGGCGCGTGTTCGGCGTCCCGGACGGCTGCCGCATCGCGATGATCAAGCCGGACGCGAACGAGCCGCTGGAGTTCGTCGAGTTTTACCCGACCGGCCGAATGCAGCCGCCGGCCAGCGTGATCATGACCGGCGAAGGCGGCGACACGTACGCGTTCGAGACGCCGTCGCCCAGCGAGGGGCTCATCGTTGTCGCCACGCCACACGCACAGGCGGTGCCGCAATGACCATACGTCGCACATGCTTACACGGCTGCGGCCGTGGCTTCACGCTTGTGGAAGTCCTCGCCACGCTCGTTCTTCTCGGCATCATTCTCCCGGTTGCGATGCGCGGCGTATCGATGTCGATGGCCGCCGCTTCCAGCGCGCGCCATACCGCCGAAGCGACCGCGCTCGCCGAGGCAAAGCTGAACCAGCTCGTCGCCGACGGCACATGGGCTTCCGCGACCTTGTCCGGCGATTTCTCACCCGATCAACCTGAATATCAGTGGGCGTGCGTCACCGCGACGCGCGACTACGGCCTGACCGAGGTCGCCGTCCGCGTCGCGTGGACCGAGCGCGGCCTGCCGCGCGAGATGATCGTGGCGACATTGGCGTCGCAATCGACTAACGCCGCGGGGGTGCTGCCATGATGCGCGTCCGCCGCGGCTTTACGTTGATCGAGATCACCCTTGCATTGGGGATGGCGGCGATGCTCGCGCTGACGATGTACACCGCGCTGTCGATCGCGCAGCAGGCGCGGCGGAACAGCACCGCCGCGGTCGACCAGACGCGCTCGATCTCCATCGCGGGCGAAATCCTCCGGCACGATTTCGAATCGGTGCTCCCACCCGTCGGCCAACTCGCCGGGCCGTTCGTCGGCGTCCGCCAGGCGGGCGCGAACACCGGCGGGGGCGACGCGGACCAGATCGAGTTTTTCTCCGTCGGCGAAGACGAACCCGCCCGCGCCGACGATCCCTTCGCCGAGGGCATCCGAAAAATCCAACTGCTCGTGCGAACCGACGCCGCTTCGCCCGTCCTCGTCCGCCGCGTCACGCGCAATCTGATGCCGACCGTCGAGCCGGCCGTGCAGGAAGAAATCATCTGCCGCAACGTCCGCTCGTTCTCCGTCAAATATTTTGACGGCCTCGCGTGGCAGGAAAACTGGGACTCAACCACGCTGGGCGACGTGCTGCCGATGTCGGTGGCGGTGACGCTCGAAGTGGACGATCCGACCGCGACCGCGGCGGCGACGGCCGCGCAAGTCAGCACACGCCGCGTCACGCGCATCTTCCCGCTCTCGTGCGCCAAGCCGGTTGACCTGATGGCCGCGATGGGAGGCGGACAATGACTCGCCGCCCCGCACATCCAGGTCATCACCGCCGCCGCCCGCGCGGCATGGTCCTCATCGTCGCGATGATCGTCTCGTTCGCGCTGGCCGGCATCGTGCTGGTGCTCTGCCGCACGATGCGGGTCGAATCCGCCGCCTCGGCGAACCTGGCGGCGGCGGCGCAGGCGTCCGCGGTGGCGCGCGGCGCGGAGCAATACGTCGTCGCGCTCATTTCCCAGGAGGGCGAAGACGTCCGCGACCTCGCCGAAGAAAATTTCGCCGGCGTCCGTGTGGGCGAAGGGATGTTCTGGATCATGCGCCCCGATTACGACGACGAGCAGCTCCCGCTCTTCGGGCTCATCGAGGAAGCGTCGAAGCTCAACGTCGGGAACGACGAAGCGGGGCTTTACGACAAGCTGCTTCGTCTCCCCGGCATGACCGACGTGGCCGCGTCGTCGATCCTCGATTGGATCGACGCAGACCAGAACGTCGAGCGCGACGGCGCGGAGATGGAGTTCTATCTCAACCATCCGAGCAAGTGCGAGCCGTACTACCCGAAGAACGGCCCGATGGAGACCGTTGAGGAGATGTTGATGGTGCGCGGCGTCGATCGCGTCATGCTGTATGGCGACGGCACCGCGCCGCCGCTCGGGCAACGCGCCGGCATCCGCGCGGCATCGTCAACCGGCGGTGGGGCGATGGTCGATCGCCAGCTCGCCCGCGGCATCTTCGAGCTTGTCACCGTCTATAGCCGCGAAACCAACACGGGCGGCGACACGGGTCGCATCAACATCAGCAATCTCAGCAGGTTGCAGACGCGCGAAGCGCTGAAGGCGCGATTGCGGCAGCGCCTCCCGGAGCAGCAGGCGGATCAGATCATGTCCGATCTCGGGACCACCGCGATCAACGACATCTTCCAGGTGTACGTGCGCGCCAAAGCGCATCTCAAGCCGGGCGATTTCGATCTCTTCGTCGACGATATCACGACCAGCGGCAACCGCACGCTGAACGGGCGCATCAACGTCAACACGGCGCCGCCTGCGGTGCTGATGTGCCTGAACGGCCTGGAAGAGGGCGAAGTCGACAAGCTTCTGGCGCGGCGGCAACCGCTCGGGACGCCCATCGGCACGCCGCGCAAGATCGAATGGGTCGCCGACGCGCTCACGCCCGAGCGCGCCGCCGCCGCGCGGCTCGGGGCACAACTGGCCACGCGCGTGAACCAATGGTCCGCCGATATTCTCGCCGTCAGCGGCAACGGCCGCGCGTTCAAACGCGTCCGCATCGTCGTCGACAACCGCAGCGGCACACCCGAGATCAAATATCGCCGCGATCTCACGAATCGCGGCTGGCCGATGGATAAATCCATTCTCGCGCGCCTGCGCAGCGGCGAGATGTCGTCGCAGCCGTCTCAAGGTTCCATGGCGTCGTCGCAGCAGCAGGGACGGTTCTGATATGGCGATCGGTCGCTCATCCAGCTTCCTCGGCGTCGCGGTTTCCGATCGTTCGGTGACCTGCGCTGAGGTCTCCATCAGCGGCGATCGGCGGACGGTCAGCCGCACGGCGACGTTCGCGTTCCCGGACGCCGTCACGTTCGATTCGCCTGATGCGCTCGGGCAGGCGCTGGCGGCGTTTCTGCGGCAGCGCCGCTTCACCGCGTCGCGCGTCGTCGTCGGCGTGCCGGCGCGATGGCTCATCGCAATCGAAAAAGAAGTCCCGCCCGCCGACGATCAACAGGCGCGCGCGACGTTGCGCTTGCAGGCCGAGCGGCTCGCCGTCGCGGAGAGCGGCGACGTCGTCTTCGACTTCGCCGGGCGCACCAGCTCATCGACAATGTCGAAGGTGCTGCTCGTCGGCATGGTTCGCGAGAAGCTCCAGCGCGTCGAGCAGATGATGGACGCCGCCGGCATGACTGTCGTCGCGGTCACCTCGACCGGCCTGACGCTCGCGGCGTGCGCGACGCGCGGGAAGGGCATCGACAGCGGCAACGGCGGGGGCGGCGTGTTGATGCTCGGCCGCAACGGCGGCGAAGTGATCTGGCGACACGACGGCGCGCCGCGCATGCTCCGTCACGTCGCCTACCTCATGAACGGCCACGGCCTGCCGCCGATCGCGCCGCTCGGGGCGGAGCTGCACCGCGCCGTCTCATTCGCGGCCGCCAATGGCGACGTCGGGCGCGAACTGCTCGTCCTCGATGGCGTCGGCCTGCCGGCGGAGCAGGTGAAGCAGCTTTCCGATCGCCTGGGCGTGCCGGTTCGCGCGGATGACGGCGTGCGCGTGCTGAAAGTCGATGTCGATCCCGCCGCCGCCACGGCCGCGACGACCGACAATGCGGCCGATGAGCCGAGCACGATCGGGCGATTCGCGCCGGCGATGTCGCTGGCGCTCGCCGCGGCGAAGCCGGAGCTGCTGCCGCTCGATTTCAAGCATTCGCGGCTCACGCCCGCGCCGCCGCAGCGGGTCAGCCGGGCGCAAAAGTGGGGCATCGCGGTCGGGGCGACGATCATCATCGCGCTGCTCGCACTCTACTTCAGCGTTCGCTCGAAAGAGAAGACGCTCGCGGAGCTCGAAAGCCAGCTCGCCGCGCGCAAGAGCGACATCGCCGCCGCTTCGGAAAACGTGGAGCGCGTGAAGTATGGCCGCGGCTATTTCGAGGCGCGCCCGCCGATCCTCGATTGCCTGCGCGAGTTGTCGCTGACGTTCGGCGAAACCGAGCGGATCTGGGTCACCAACGTGACCTATCGCGAGCGCAACCGCTTCACGATCACCGGCAAATCCGCCGATCCAAAGACGCCGCTCGCCGTCGCCGATCGCATGCGCGCCAATCCGCGCTTCAGCGACGTGCGCATGCCGGGCGGCATCGTCGAGGCCGACGCGCGGACGCGCGAGGTCACGTTCTCCGTCAGTTTCCAATTCAACCCGGCGGAGTGAGCCAGAGAGAAAGCGCAGCGACAATGGTTTTGACCAAACGAGAACGTTACGTCGGCTTCGCGACTGCGGCGGTGGTCGCTGTCCTGGTGCTCGACCAGTTCGTCGTCGGCCCGGCGATGACGCGCATGGAGGAGCTCGACGCCAAGATCGCGCTGGCGCAGCAGCAGCACCTCGGCGCGCAGCAACTGTTCACCTCGAGCCGCAACGCGAACCGCGTCTGGAAAGAAATCGCCGGCGACGCTGTCTTGCGCGGCGGCGGTGACGATCCGGAAAGCCGCGTGCTCAACAGCGTGCGCGAATGGGCACAGGACGAAGGGATGCGCCTGCCGTCGGTCATCCCGCAGCCGGTGCAGCAGGAAAAGGGCTTCAACAAGAGCGTCTTCCGCGCGACCGGCAGCGGGAACATGTCGCAGATCGCGCGATTCCTTTATCGCGTGCAGACGGCGTCGATGCCCGTGCGCATCACCGACCTTCAGATCAACTCGGCCAAGGAAGGAACCGACGACCTGTCGGTGAATTTCGGCATCGCGACGATCAGCCCGGCGGCCGAGCCGGAAAGGAAGCCGCAATGATCAGGAGCGCGCTCGCATTCACGCTTGCCATCGTCGCGTCGGCGAATATTTTGCTCGCCGCGGCGCCGCCTGCGCCCGCAGCGGCGCAACAATCACAAGTGCCTCGCGCACCGCGTCAGACGTTCAGCGAACGCTACGGACTTCTCTCGCAGCGCAACATTTTTCTGCGCGACCGTTCGCGCGGGTCGAGCAACGGCACGACGCGCCCGGCGAACGGCGCCGCGTCCACGCAGCCGGTGCGGCGCGACCCGGAGGAGACGCTGCTGCTCCGCGGCATCGTCATCGAACAGGGCGAGGTCCGCGCCTACTTCGACGACATCGTCAACTCCCGCATCATCCGCGTCGCCGAGGGCGACACCCTCGCGCGCGGCCGGATCACCCGCATCGGCCTCGACGCGGTCGAATACGCGCCATCCACCGCCGCCGCAGCGGGTGGAAAACCAACCTCGGTCGCGATCGGACATGACCTGACCGGCAAGGCGCCGCTGAGTTCATCCGATGGCGCGGGCGCGACGACCGGTCCTGTGTTGCCGAGCGGCGTTGAAGGGCTCAATCCGAACGATCCGAACCTGACGATGGAACAGCGCCTCAAGCTTCGGCGCATGCAGGAGTTGAAGAAATGATGACCAAGCATCGCCGAACTCTCATCAGTGCTGCCGTCGTTGCGGTACTGTCGCTTGCTGTGTCATCCGGCGCGATGGCGCAAGCGACGACTGCGCCTGCGACCCAGCCGCGCGCCAATAACAACTCGGGACATGTCAGCACGACCCAGGGTGGGGGGATCATGCTGAACTTCAAGGATGCGAGCATCGATACCGTGCTCGATGAGCTCTCCGCCGTCGCGGGGTTCATTGTCGTGAAGGAAGTGAAGCCGGAGGGAAAGGTCACGCTCGTCAGCAAGCAGCCGGTGACCGCGTCGGATGCGATTTCGCTGCTCAACACCGTCCTGAAAAACGCGAACTACACCGCGATCCAGCAGGGCCGCATTCTTAAAATCGTCACGCGCGACGCGGCCAAGCGCGCCAATATCCCGGTTCGCGTCGGCTCCGATCCGAAGGAGATCGAGCCGACCGATGAACTGATCACGCAGGTCATTCCGCTCAAGCAGACCGACGCGATGGCGCTCAAGCAGGACCTCCAGCCTCTCGTGAACCCGGCCGCCGATTTCACCGCGAACCAGTCGAGCAACGCGCTGGTGATCACCGACACCGCGGCGAATATCCGCCGGGTCGTCGAGATCGTCAGCGCGCTCGACAACAGCCTGGTCGGCGCGGCCGACGTGAAGGTCGTTCAGTTGACCTACGCCACCGCGGCGAACGTCGCGCGGATGATCAACGATCTCTTCGGCGACGCCGCTCGGGCGCGCGGGCAGCAGGGCCAACAACAAGGCGGGTTCGGCGGCTTCGGTGGGTTTGGAGGATTCGGTGGATTCGGCGGCGGCACTGGGGGCGGCGGAGATCGCGGCGGCGGGGGCGGCAGCAACCGGAATCAGAATCAAAGCGCGCGACAGGCCATTCGCGTCAACGCATCCTCCGACGATCGCACGAACACCGTCGTCGTCACCGGCCCGCCGGAGACGCTCGTCGTCATCGAGAAAGTCATCAAGGAGCTGGACGCGAATCCGGCCGCGGAAGAAACCGTCTTCATCTATCGCCTGCGCAACGCCGACGCCTACAACGTCGAGAGCGTGATCAACACGCTCTTCAACGGCTCGTCCACCTCTTCCAACCGCGGCATGACGGGCGGAACGTCGTCCAACAGCTTCCGCAGCAGCACCAGCGGCGGACTGCGGCAGAACAACCGCGCCTCCAGCGGCGGTCTGACCAGCGGCGGCGGACTCACCGGCAGCAGCGGCCGAACCGGCGGACTCGGTTCCACCGGTTCCACCGGCGGATTTACCGGTCAGGGACTCGCCGGCGGCACATTCAGCGGCGCATTCGGCGGAGGCGGGGGCGGACGATTCGGCGGCTTCGGTGGACTTTCCGCCGGCGCAAGCCAGACCGCCACGGCCCTTGCCAATCAGGTCAGCGTCATCGCCGACGCCGACACCAACTCGCTCCTCGTCCGCACCTCGCCGAAAAATTTCGAGCAGGTGAAGGCGATCCTCGAAGAGCTCGATCGCCCGGTCGCCCAGGTGCTGATCAAGGTCCTCATCGCCGAGATCACGCACGACAGCGGGCTCGATTACGGTGCGCAGTTCTCCATCCTCAACCTCCGCGCCGGCGGCAACGGCCAGCAGGGCGGCACCAACTTCGGCCTGCCCCTCCCCGGCACGCCCGACTCCGGCCTGGTCGTGCAGATCCTCGAAACCGACTTCACCGCGACGATCCGCGCGCTCGAGACGGCCGGCAAGCTCGACGTCCTCTCGCGCCCGTACATCCTCGCCTCCGACAACCAGCTCGCCACGATCACGGTCGGCCAGGAGATTCCGTTCATCACGCGCTCGCAGCTCACCGACCTGGGGCAGACGATCAACACGATCCAGTACGATGACATCGGCATCCTGCTCGACGTCATCCCGCACATCAATCCGGACGGCCTGGTCATCCTCGACGTTGCCCCGGAGATCAGCGCGCTCACCGGCCGGACCATTCCGATCTCCGCCGACGTGGATGCGCCGACGATCGCCAAGCGCTCCGCCCAGTCGCGCGTCGCTGTGCAGAACGGGGCGACGATCGTGATCGGGGGCTTGATGGAGGACCGCGCGACCTCTACCGTGAGCAAGGTGCCGATCCTTGGCAGCATCCCGCTCATCGGCGAGCTGTTCAAGCACACGGTGAAGGCCAAGTCGAAGACCGAGTTGCTCATCTTCCTCACGCCGCACGTCGCGCTGCGGCCGGACCTGCTGCCGACGATGGGGCAGGACGAGTTGAACGGCACGCGGCTGATGCCGAACGCGATCGAGCCGGGCGCGTTTA